>CANKUB010000052.1 GCA_947486575.1 Betaproteobacteria bacterium
CATCATAGCCATAATATTTTAGAATTACAAGCATGTTTAGTGACTACACATTTACACCAAAAAAAGACCGCATCAGACGGCCTTCTCCAGCTACAGCGGCATGAAAACGGGGATTTAGTGGCTATGAAGACGGAGGAACTTCAGATTAGTTGCTCCTTGCCATGGCAACGGGTTTGAGCGCAGAAACCGCCGCCGCTTCGCTTCCACCGTTTACATGCGTACCCGTGGTGAGAAATGCAAACAAGTCGTGCGCGAACGAATCCAGTTGCGACAACACCACGCGGTTGCCGCGCACCATGGTGTTGTAGGCCAGCACGGCGGGTATTGCCACTGCAAGACCCAGTGCCGTCATCACCAGCGCTTCGCCCACCGGGCCAGCCACTTTGTCGAGCGTGCCCTGGCCGCTCATGCCGATATTGATCAGCGCGTTATACACACCCCACACCGTGCCGAACAATCCCACGAATGGTGCGGTGCTGCCCACGGACGCCAGCACCGTCAAGCCGGATTCCATACGCGCGGTTTCTTCATCCACCACGCGCCGCATGGCGCGGGTGACGAATTCAGCGGGGCTGCCGGCTTCATCCAGTTTGTTGGCACCCTGTTGTTCGTGGTGACGCACAGCGGCGAGGCCATGCCAGGTGAGATGCGAAAACGGTTCAACCCGATGGTGCTCGTCGAGATGCTTGCCTACCGCCTGCAACGACGGCGCGTTCCAGAAAATTTTGAGATAGTTCGTGGAGCGCTTGCGCGTCATCACGAACTGAATCGCTTTGACGACAATCAAAACCCACGTCGCCAGCGACATTAACAGCAGCAGCACGAGTATCCCTTTGCCCACGCCATCGATTTGCGACAAAAATGAGGCGAGTCCTACGGTTTGTCCCATCGTTTCAACTTGCATTTTTTGTTCAACCTTCCAGTGTAAAAATAATCGGTACCAGCACCCACGCAGCAACGGCCAGCTCGCCTTGCCGTGCGGGCACAAATCGCCAGCAGCGCACGGCGTTGAGTGCGGCTTGATCGAGTAATTCGTGGCCGCTGCTGGTGCGAATTTCGACCTGATCGGCACCGCCGCCTGCGTTGACAAGCACGCGCATTA
This sequence comes from Betaproteobacteria bacterium, assembly GCA_947486575.1. GTDB lineage: Bacteria > Pseudomonadota > Gammaproteobacteria > Burkholderiales > SG8-41 > UBA5216. The sequence goes on from CANKUB010000052.1 coordinate 1,103, forward strand.
CCACCTTGCCTTGATGTCCCTGACGGCGTGCAACCGGTGGGTAATTGGGCGCAGGATTGTTCAGATAATTCGCGTTGAAATTGGGTGGCACCACGGGTGCGGGCTTTGCCGATGGTGCGGCCTGCGGCGCTGCTGCCACGGAGGGCGCTTCAATCGGTGCGGGTGGTGCAGCGGGCGGCGGGGGTGGTACGCTAACTGTTGATGGTGCATCGGCTGCCGCCGCCAGCACCGATTGCGGGGGAGTGACATTCGGTTTTTGCTGTGGCGCAGGTTTCATCGGCAGCGGTTTGGGCAACACATCAGGCTTGGGCGCGGGCGGTGTAATCAGACTCACCATCAGTGGTACCGCATTGATGATGGCAGTTCGCGCGGGGGCATATTGCAGCATTGCAATAATCACCACGGCATGCAGCGCGACTGCGACACCAATGCCTGCAATTTTGTCGCTGCGCGCAGACGCGCCGTAAGTGTTGTAAGCGGAGCGCATCATGCCGTGCCCAAGGCAAAGGGCATCGCCGCGCCTAATACGATTACCAATACCATCACCAGAGTAAATCGCCAGTCATCGTTCATCGCCAGTTCTCAAATGCAAAATGGGGATGCCGTGGCTGGCTACCAGCGCCGACAGGAGGGGAGGGCGCGTTGGCTGGCTAGGCAGGGTAAAACACGGTACCGCAACAACTTACTTCGTCAGTATCAACTTGCCTTTACTGGTGCGGCGCAGGCTGTAGCGCTCACTGTCGTGGCGAATGATAATTTCTTTTTCGCCAGCGAATTATTCCTCGGCGTTGATTTCACCGCGCACGGGGTTATCTTTTTCGCGTGCTACTTCGTTCACGTGCGGTGGCTTGGTTGTGCATGCGGGCATGATGCAAACCTCAAGCCTTGTCTGTAATCACTTGTATCCTGCGCGATCAAAAATCTTCTGCGCTGCCGCCTGATTTTTACCCAGCGCGCTGATGTTCATGTTGTCAGCTTTGAACTTGCCCATGGCTTCGAGCGTGCTGTTGTTGAGCGGTGCGCTGGGGACGGAAGGCCATTCATTGTTGCCGCTGGCAAAGTAGCTTTGCGCAGCGTCGCTGGCCAGATATTCAAGGTAACGAATGGCGGCTTCTTTGTTCGGTGCATATTTGAGCACGCCAGCGCCGGATACATTTAGATGCGTGCCGAAACTTTTTTGATTGGGCCATACCAGCGCTACGTTTTGCATGAGCTTGCGGTCGTCGGGTTTTTCCGAGCCGAAGAGCCGTGCGTAGTAATAGGTGTTGGTGATCGCCACACCACATTCGCCTGACGCTACGGCGGTAATTTGATCGGTGTCGCCGCCTTTGGGCGAGCGCGCGAAATTGGCTACCACACCGCGTGCCCATTCTTCAGCCTTGGCTTCACCCCAATGCTCAATCAGCGCGCTCATCAGTGACAGGTTGTAGACGTGACTGCCAGAGCGGGTGCAGACTTTACCTTTGAGTTTGGGGTTGGCGAGGTCTTCATAGTTTTGCACGTCGGCGGCGTTGACCATGGATTTGTTATAGATGATCACGCGTGCGCGTGTCGAGAATCCAAACCAGTTGTTGCCAGCCGAGTGCATATTGGCGGGCAGGCGCGATTCCAGTAGTTTGGAGGTGATGGGCTGAAAGATGCCCATTTGCTCTGCGCGCCACAGGCGGCCCGCGTCCACCGTCACCAGCACGTCGGCCGGGCTGGCTGTGCCCTCGTTGCGGATGCGCTCGATCAGCGGGTCCTCTGCGGCCTCTATGCGGTTTAATTTGATGCCGGTCTGTTTGGTGAAATTACTGTAGAGCGACTCGTCGGTTTGGTAGTGGCGGGACGAGTAGAGGTTGAGGACGTTGGTTTGTGCAGACGCGTTTAACGTCAGGCTTAGGCTCGCTGATGCCAGGAGGAGTTTTGAAAAGGTATTTAAAAACATAGGCTTATTCATAATTGTGTTCTCGTGTGGCTTTTGTTGTAATTATAGTAACAAGAATCATTCCCATTTGCAATCAAAAATAACAGATACAGCGTTTGCGGCCGGCGGTCGTTACTTCAAAGCGTGCTTATCCGGTTGTCTCCCAGACCCACTACCGGTAGTATGTTGAGCATCTACGCCAATCTGGAATGGTCATGGTTATCGACGTGCTTGAGCGAGACGATTTGCCGTTTCCTCGCTCGCTGCCTGAGTTTCAACAACTGTTTCCAGACGAAGCAGCCTGCTCGGCCTACCTTGAGCGCGCCCGATGGGGCGACGGGTTCGTTTGTGGCCACTGAGGCACATCCGGAGAGCCTTATCGCTTCGCCAATCGCCTCGGCGTTTGTCGGTGCCGTCATTGCAACCGCGACACAAGCATCACTGCGGGCACGGTCATGGAACGTACCCACACACCGCTCTCCGTGTGGTTCTGGGCAGCCTACTTGGTTGCCAGCCAGACGCCCGGCATGTCGGCCGTCCAGTTCCAGCGGCAACTCGGGTTGCCGCGATATGCGACCGCCTTCCAGATTCTTCACAAACTGCGGGCCGGCATGGTGCGCCCCGACCAGGATCGGATTGGCGGTAACCCCGGAGAGCATGTCGAAGCCGATGAAACCTACATCGGCGGCCGCACTCGCGGCAAGGGTCGAGGCGTTCACGACATGGTACTTGTCGCCGCTGCCGTCGAGGTTAAACAGCGCAAGCCTGGGGGCAGCCTCAACAAGCGGAGGACAGGCCGGTACGCCGGACGTGTTCGACTTGCGGTGGTGCCAGACCGAAGTGCCCAATCGTTGGGTGGCTTCATCGAGCGAACCGTTAAGCCCGGTGCTGCCATCATCACCGACGACTGGAGCGGTTACGCGAAGCTGGGCGTACGCGGTTATTGCCATACTGCCGTCGCGGAACAGGGCGACATGCAAATGGCCGAGACATTCTTGCCCATCATTCACCTCGTTTTCTCCAATCTCAAAACATGGCTACGTGGTATTCACCACGGCGTCAGTCCGCAACACCTGCAAGCTTATCTCAACGAATTTACGTTCCGCTTCAACCGCCGCTTCTACCCATTCAACGCTTTCCGCTCCCTGCTTGGTATTGCTGGCGATGTCATTGCGCCGACCTATGCCGAACTTTATGCAAAAAAATCACGATCCACTACCACATCTAATGGCCTTGGGAGCTAACCGGATAAGCACGCTTCAAAGTACTGTAGCGGCAAACCCGCTGCCATTAAATATGCGCTGAATCCTCAAATTGATGCCCGGTTATACAAGCCCCTGATACCGCCTTTTTAGCCCAGTACTGACGTCGATTAGGCGCCTGACATTTCACTATTTATCCAGCCAAACGTCTTCCATGCGGTGATGCGTGTAAATGCCGTTTTTCGATCTCAGGTAACCCTTGACGTAGGGATGCCAGCACGCCGAGCTGGTGGAATGATAGACGACGATTTGCGCGTTTTCCTGCAGCAGGAATGAGTCCAGCGCCTGCACCAGCTGTTTGCGTTTGACCGGATCAAGCGTTGCGGATTGTTCGTCTATTTTGGCTTCTACGTCGCGGTTGCAATATTTGTTGTAATTGCGGATCGACTCGCATTTGAATTTTTCATAAAACACCACATCCGGATCGTCGATAGCAGCGCCGGACGTCTCGAACGATAGTGAATAAGCACCCTTGATGATGGCCCCGGTGTACACCGTGTAGTCCTTGGGCTCGATATTGCCTTCGATGTAAATGCTGCGTAACTGATCTGCAGCCAGTGTCGCCCCCGCCACAAAATTAGGTGCTGAATTGCGCACGATAAACGTGGTTTTCAGCTTGTTGTTGGGGCCGTAGCCGGCTTCTTCCATCAACTTCCTCGCCTCTGCGCGATTCTTCTCGACGTCCTTGCCGAATCCCGGCGTTGCGTCCAGTTGCGCCTGAGAAAGCCCCCAAACGCCATAGGGCGGCGACATCATGACGCCGCCTTGACGGCCACCGCCATGTTGCGCGGTAACGAAAGCGTTGCGGTCGAGCGCCAGATTAACGGCCCGCCGCACTTTCGGGTTGTCAAACGGCGGCGCCTTGTGATTGATCAGCACCACGCCGGTGACCATGGTGCCGGTGGTTTGGCATACCGCGTTGGGATTCTTGGCGTGAATATCCTTGATTGTATGCGGGAACACGGTCGAGGTGCCGGTCATGTCAAAATCGCCGGTCATGAACGACAGCGTGCGCGTGGCTGTATTGGGCATGATGCGAAACACGATGCCGTCGAGGTAGGGCTTGCCTTGTTTCCAGTATTCCTTGTTTTTTTCCAGACGCATCACATCATTCGGTTTGAATTCGACCACTTTGAACGGGCCAGTGCCGATAGGTTTCTGGCGCATGACGCGACCGTCGACGTGACAGGGATAAACCGGCGACCAGCCACTGGCGAGAAATGACAGGAATGACGGTTGCGGACGCCCCAGCACAAAGCGTGCTTCGTAAGGGCCGTTTACGGTGACTTCTTTGAGGTTGCCGTACCACTCCTTATGCGAATTCTTGCGCCAGTTGGATTCGCGCTTGCCGGTGATCATGTCCCACGTGCATTGCACGTCAGCACTGGTAAAGGGCTTGCCATCGTGCCATAGGACACCCTGCCGCAGCTTCATCGTGAGTACTTTGTTGTCGGTGCTCCATGACCATTCAGTAGCGAGATCAGGCTTGATCGATTCAATCCGCGCCATTTCCTGCTGCTGGTCATAAACAACCAGGTTGTTGAACACCGACATGAAGGGCTGAATGGCGGTGATCGATGATTCCTCATGTAGCGATGCGCTGCTGGGATTCTCGCGCAGCGGAAAGCGCAGGGTGCCGCCGTACTTTTGTGCTACGGCTGAGGACGAACAGGCGGCCAATAGCAGGGCGAGCAGCGTCCTTGGAAACGGCTGTGTGAAGTTCAATGTCTTCTCCTCCAGGAAATTTTATAACAAATTGATTTTATGGATTTTTATACGGAGTCATCAAGCAGATCGGTAATCACGCGCTCCAGATCGTTCAGAGTACTACACACGCGCACCAGATCACAAAACGGCGCGTAGCGATAAATATCCGAGTCGCCGGCACCCCACGTTGAACGCAATTCGGGATTCAGCCAGATAATCTTCTTCGCGCGCTTGGAAACGCGACCGAGAATGTCAGTGCGCGGATCGGTGTCGTTGCCGCGCGCATCGCCAAGGATGATTACGGTAGTCTTGTTCGTGACATGCGACATCCAGCCTTTTTCGAAATCGGCAAAAGCATTGCCGTAGTTCGATGTGCCAAAGCCCATCAGCGCCAGCACGTGATCAATGGCGTCATCAATAGGCTCTTTTTCCATGATGTCGCTGATCTCAATCAGCGAATCGGAATACGCGTATGACCGAATGTCGGACAGTGCTTCAGTCAGTGCATACAAAAACATCAGCAAAAACTGTGCGATCCACGCCACCGATCCGGACACATCGCACAGCACCATCACGCGCGCCTTTTCGATGCGTTTTTGTTTCCACACCGTAATGAAGGGAATACCACCCCAGCTCATGTTGCGGCGTAGCGTGCGACGCACATCGAGCTGGCCGCGCAGGCGTTTTCGCCGTACCGCTGCATAGCGCGTGGCCAGCCGCTTGGCCATTTGCCGCACCAGGATGCGCATTCTTTCCATCTGGTGCGGTTCGATATTTTCCAGGCGCGTGGCGCGCAGCTGCCGTTCACGCGTGCGTTCGGTTTCGCCTTGCGCGTAGACCTGCAGGCTGCGTTCGGCGAAGTCGCGTACGGCATTCCACAGTTGCGCCATGCGTTGTTCCAGTCGGCGCGCACGCTCGGTGTCTTCCGGCGATTCCGCCGCGCGCAGGGCTTCGATTCGCTGCTGCACCTCGCGCAGGCCCATGCGCATGATGATCTGGCGCGCGTAGACGTTTTTCTGCGTCTTCAGGCGAATCTTTTCCATGCCTGCGTCACGTGCCGCTATTTCCATGGCAGTAGCGATGCCGCCCCGGTCGTCGTCTTCCAGCATGTCTGGGAGTGACTGAGGTGGGCCATTCGTACCGTCTGGGCCTGGTAAGTCGCTGTGCTGCCCGCCGCCCGATGGCTTTTGTGTCTCTGGCTCGTCTGCTTCGGCAAAGTCGTCACGCCTGAAATACAAGTCGAAAGCTTCGTCGTAAAGTGTTTTTTCATCGGGCGATTTTGCGAGCACCAGTCCCAGCGTGTCCTTCAACCGGGTGCGGTCACCGTAACCGATGATATCGACTGCGCGCGCAGCATCAATGCCTTCAGCGGCAGACACGCGCAATCCCGCGCCGCGTGCTACCAGCAGAAAGCGGCGCAGTGGCTCACTGGCTGGCGTCATGTCAGTCTTGACAACCGGCGTCATCAGCCGCCGGACAACTGAGCGATGCCGGGTGCTGGTGTGAGTCGGCCGATACGTTGTTCCAGACTGAATGCTGACTCATAGGCACGGCGCAGCTCCATCAGGCCCGGTTGCAGGGACACCCACTTGCGCAGGTTCGAGATCTCTTGCAGGCAATCCTCAAACGGGCGCGCAGCTTTGTCTGCAAGATAGCTCGCCACAACCAGTGGCGAGCGGCTTACGCCTTCCATACAGTGCACTAATACCCGTCCCCGGCCGTTCTCAACCAGATCGTGCAGTTGCCAGACGGCCTCGCGCAATTGGCTCACCGGATTGCCGTGGCCGTCGATGAGTTCTACACAGCGCCACACAACGCCGTGTTCGTTGGAGGCACCATTAGGCCAACCAGTCAATGACAAAATGCCTTCAATGCCAGCGCCTCTCAAAACGTCAAATCGTCTCGCGTCGTCACAGTTCCCGATGGCGATGTCGCTGGTGATCCAGTCCAAAGTCAGTTCCTTCCCGTAGTAAATGCATTGCGAGGTAAAGCGTCTATTCAGATTGCCGTCGTCAATTTTACGACTGTGCTCAGGGTAAATCGCACCAGCCGCCTTGTTCTGACGACACGCGCCACACCTCGCCAAACTGTAGTAGGCGCGTAGCGTCTTCGAAGCGCAGAACGGCGCGAGCAGGCTGCCGTTCACTACGTATGGCTGCGATGAAATCGGCCTCGACATTCACGCCTCCGCCGTATTCGGGTGGTATGGGCAGCGGCTCCATCTCGCGTGAGCCACGCCGCGCGCCGAAGAAAGTGGCGGGTGCGTTGGCGCTGCCCGTGTAGGCGACAACATTGCCAGCAGACCCATTGATCTCCCAGCGCGCGCGTGCGGTATCGCCCGCGACCGTGCTGTGCTGGTAGGTGACAATGCCGCCGCTGGCGAGTTCAGCCATGGCGATGTTGGTTTCCGGGCGTACCTCGCCACGGCCCGCGCGGGCGGCGACGGTGGCGCCTTTGACGTTGTAACCACGCCGGTAGCCCAGGATGCGTGTGTGCTGGCCGAGCCAGCGGTTGCCGACCTCAAACATGCTGCCAAGCCCGAAGAACGGCGCGTACCAATAGTCGGTGGCCTGCAGCACCGTGCCAATGTAACCGTCATCCAGCAGGTGACGCATCATTCTATCTTCGCGGAGGAAGTAGGCGGGGCCGCCAGCGGGGTAGACCAACGACACGAGATCGGGGTGTGCCGCAGCCTTGGCCGTCAATTCGCGGGCCTGAGCGGCCGTGCGACACAGTGCGTTCATCGACAACACGTGACGTCCCGATTCGAGCGCCGGTGGAATCATTTCGAAATGCGCTTCGGTGCGCGTGCCGATTACGATGGCGTCGATGTCTTTGGCGTCAATGACCGCGCGCCAGTCCGTCGCGGTGCGGGCAAATCCAAACTCGTTTGCGACAGCGGCTGAGGTCTCTGGTTTGCTGTTGGCGACTACCACCAGTTCAACGCCGGGAATCTGTCTGAAATTCGGCAGCAACACGCGCCGACTGTAGGTGCCTGCGCCGATGTATCCAAGTCGTACCGTGGACTGCGCCATAGGCTCTCCCGTCGTATCAATGCTTGTTTATCGTGGTTGCCATTATAGCGGGGCGCAGGCAGCGATGAGCCACGCGGTGTGCCCGATGTTTTCGTCTCAGCGGTAACGCTGGCAGTGTGCAGGGCTGTGCTAACATTCTTCGCTTCGCCGCCGGGATGGATCAGCGGTATCGTGACAAGTAACGCAGTAAGCAACGTGAAAAGGGAGCGCGTCAATGAAAGCAGTCGTGTGTAAAGCCTGGGGGCCGCCGGAGTCGTTAGTGGTTGAGGATCGTCCTTCGCTGAAAGCAGCGCCAGGCATGGTGGTGTTGAGCGTGAAGGCCGCCAACGTAAAATTTTCGGATACGCTGATTATTGCGAACAAATATCAGACCAAGCCAGAGCTGCCGTTTATTCCCGGCTCGGAAGTCTCCGGTGTGGTGAAGGCTGTAGGCGCGGGCGTTGATGGCTGGAAGGTGGGTGACCGCGTCAGCGCACAATCGCCCAGCGGTGGCTATGCCGAGGAAGTCAGCGTGGAGGCTGACCGCTTGCAGGCGATACCGGATTCGATTGATTTTGCTGGCGCTGCGGGCCTGACTTCCACCTATGGCACATCGTATTACGCGCTGGCGGATCGCGGGCAGCTCAAAGCGGGCGAAACGCTGCTGGTGCTGGGTGCTTCAGGTGGGGTGGGGCTTGCTGCAGTTGAGATCGGTAAGGCGATGGGCGCCAAAGTGATCGCCTGTGCTTCCAGCGAGGAAAAACTCGCGGTGTGCCGCGAGCACGGCGCAGATGAAACCATCAATTACACAACCGAAGACATGCGCGCGCGCGTAAAGGCGATCACCAAAGGCAAGGGCATTGATGTGGTCTACGACCCGGTGGGCGGAGATTATTCGGAACTCGCGCTGCGCGACATGGCATGGGGCGGACGCTTTCTGGTGGTTGGTTTTGCGGCGGGTGACATCCCCAAGATATCGCTGAACCTGCCGCTGATCAAAGGGTGCAGCATCGTTGGCGTGTGGCTGGGCGGCATGGCCAAGCGTGATCCCGTACAACGCGTCGAAGTGGCGCGCGAGATTTGGCGCTTGTATTCGGCAGGCAAAATCAAGCCGCACTTGTGGGGTACTTATCCATTGGCAAAAGCAGCCGATGCGCTGAACGCCATCGCCGGGCGCAAGGTGGCGGGCAAAGTGGTGTTGATGATGGCGTAGTTTGCGGCGCTTCACTATCATTTACAGGGTTTATCGTAAGTTATTGTTTTATATAATAATTTTATATTAAGGAATCATGTCATGAGCGAAACCGGCATGCACAAAGGCGATGAATTTGTCGGCAAGGTAGCGTTAGTCACGGGTGCTGCACGCAACATCGGACGCGCTATCGCGCTATCGCTCGCTTCTGGCGGCGCGAAAGTAGCGGTGAATACGCGTTCAAATATTGTCGAGGCGCGCGGTGTCGTTGATGAAATCAAGGCGCTGGGCAGCGATGCCGAAGCTTATGCCGCAGACGTTGCCGAGCCTGCGCAGGTGCAAGCCATGGTTGATGCGGTCATTAAGCGTTTTGGCCGACTCGATATTCTGGTGCTCAACGCCGCGATACGCGAGCACGTGCATTTCGATGAAATCAGCTATGAAGACTGGCGGCGCATTCTGGCCACCAATCTGGACAGCGCGTTCGTTTTCACCAAGGCCTGTCTGCCCGCGCTAAAGCAGGCGGGCGACGGGCGCATCGTCACCTTTGCCGGCGTCACCGCGCTGCTGGGCTTGAAAGACCGCGCGCATGTGGCGGCTTCTAAACACGGCATTGTCGGGCTGACCAAGGCGCTGGCGCAAGATCTGGCGGAGTTCGGTATACGCGTCAACTGCATATCACCCGGACAGATCGATACTTCGCGCGCGGCGGGGCACGAACTGCCGAATCGCGCAAAGGATATACCGTTAGGCCGCAGAGGCACCTCATTCGAGATCGCTGGTATGGTGCGCAACCTTTGCGGGCCGACGGGCGCTTATATGACCGGGCAGACGCTGCACATCAATGGCGGGCTTTCCAACTCGGGTGTGTGAGATGGCCGTCGCGTAAAATTGTTGTCGCAATTGCTATCGTAACTTCATCATTTCGGGATTAACCAGGGGAGACCATCATGGCAAGACTGACATCGATCACCAGCAAGGATCAGGTAGCCGCAGAGCATCACGCGATCGTGGACAAAGTTGTCGCGAGTCGCGGTGCGGTGCAGGGGCCGTTCACTATGTTGCTGCATTGCCCGCCGCTCGCTGAGCACATGGTGAATCTGGGCGCTTACGTGCGCTTCGAAGGCAAGCTGGATAAGCGCATACGGGTACTTGCCGCGATGACCGTGGCACGCGAATTCGACGCGGTTTACGTTTGGGGCGCGCAGACGGATTCCGCACGCCGCCAGAATGTGCCAGAGGCAACCATCACCGCCATCCGCGAAAAGCATACGCGCGGCGTGCCGCCGCAAGACGCGCAGATCATCGATGTGACGCGCGATCTTATCTATAAACACCGCATTGATGCCGCGTCCCTGAAGGCGTTGCAGCAGCGCTTGGGAGACGAGCAGCTGGTTGAGTTGACCGGCACCATCGGCTACTACAGCATGCTGGCAATGACGGCAAATGCCTGTGAACTTGAAGCGCGTCCGGGTGCGGAAGTGTTGCAGCCGTAATGCTGATTCACTGATTCCATGTTGTCGGCATTGCCATAGCAGTGGAATAAGCCGCCATAAACCAAAAGGGGGAAGTCATGCTGATAGTCGATTCACAGATACACCTGTGGCAAAACGGGCGGATGAGTTCTCACCATCGCCAGGTGGATACCTATTCGATCGAGGATGCGCTGGCCGAAATGGCCTCGGCAGGTGTCGATTGTGCCGTGATTCATCCACCCAGCTCGCTGGGTGAGGCGGTCAATGTTTACGCCGAGGAAGCGGTGCGCCGACATCCCGAGAAATTCTGCATCCTCGGACACATGGATCTCGAACGCCTCAGTCGTGGTGAGCGCGAAAGCATTGTCGCCCATTGGCGTGAACGCACGGGCATGCTGGGTTTTCGCTTTACCTTCAATCAGCCGCATCAGCAGGCATGGTGGAGCGATGGCTCGCTGGACTGGTTCTGGAGCGCGTGCGAAAAGGCTGATTTACGCGTTGGCCTGCTGGCCAGCGGCGCGCATATGGCAGCGCTGGGAAAAATTGCCGCACAGCATCCGGGCCTGAAGCTGCACATCGATCACATTGGACGCGGCGGCGGCGGCAAGGGCATCGTGGACGACGCCGTGTTTGCCGATCTGCCGCAGATGCTTGCACTCGCCAAGCTACCCAATGTTGCGGTCAAGTTGTCGGGCGCGCCAAGTTATTCCAGCGATGCTTATCCGTACAAGAACATCCACGGCTACCTGCGCCAGATCATTGAGGCGTTCGGGCCGGATCGCTGCTTCTGGGGCACCGACATCACGCGCATGCCGTGTTCGTACCGCCAGTGCGTGACCATGTACACCGAGGAAATGCCGTGGCTCAAAGGGCGCGGTCTTGAACGAGTGATGGGTGGTGCCGTGGTGGATTGGCTGGGCTGGAAGCGTCCGGTGGGTGCAGGATAAAGCCGCCAACTGATTAGACAATAAACATCGTAAGCAATTGATTATTATAATAAATTTTGGAGATTGAAAAATGGACTTAGGACTCAAAGGTAAACATGCAATTGTCACCGGCGGCAGCCTCGGCATCGGCAAAGCTATTGCACGTGAGTTGGCGCGTGAAGGCGTGAACGTCGCTATTGTGGCGAGAAAAAAGGAAGCGCTCGACGCCGCGGCGAAGGAACTCTCTGCCGAAACTGGCGGGCGTGTCATCGGGCTGGTGGCCGATGTCACCAGTAAAGAGCAGGTGGAAGCCATGGTAGCCGAAGCGGCTCGGCAGTTTGGTGGACTGCATATTCTGGTCAACAGCGGCTCTGCGCCGGGCGGTTCCACCAACGCTGTAGGCCCCATTGAAACGGTTATCGACGAAGACCTGCTGCTTGATTTCAATACAAAATACGTGGGGGCGTTGCGTTGCGCGCGCGCGGCGATTCCGCACATGAAAAAGGCTGGCTGGGGCCGCATCATCAACATCAGCGGCACCAACGCGCGCAATGCCGGCAACTTGAGCGGCGGCGCACGTAACGCATCGCTGGTGCACATGGCCAAAACACTGGCAGTGCAACTGGGCCGCTTCGGTATCACGGTGAATTGCGTGCATCCCGGCACCACGCGTACCGAGCGCACGCCAAGCTTGCTGGCAAAGCAAGCCGCTCAGTTGGGTGTTACACCTGAGGAAGCCGAGAAGCGCACCTATGCCCCCGATGCGCCACGTGGCAATGCAATCTGCCGCATGGTTGATGCATCCGAGGTGGCATTTGTTACAGCGTTTCTGGCGTCGGATAAATCGTGGGCAATTAGCGGAGAACTTGTTGTTGCTACGGGTGGTGCAGGGCGTTCGGTGTATTACTAACTGAAGTGGGACAACGTGATAAAAACGTGGTGTATAGTCGCTGAATAGCGCGGCCAGAAGGGACGGGAGAGCCACGTTTGGCAAAGCTCATCAGTTTTGACATAGACGGAACGCTTGAAACCGGCGATCCGCCGGGCATTATCACGATGGAGCGCGTGCGCAGCGCTCAGGCGCTGGGATACATCATCGGCAGTTGTTCCGATCGCACCGTCAGCACGCAGCAGCGCATGTGGATGGAACACGGCATCACTGTGGCGTTCACCGTGTTGAAGCATCGGCTGGATCAGGTCAAAAACGCGTTCAGTGCGGAACAGTATTACCACATTGGCGATACTCATATCGACCAGTATTACGCCGAGCTGAACGGGTTTAAATATTTCTTTCCGGATGCTTCAGTGGATCATCTCTGGCTGCCAGGCTGATCTGCTAATGCCTAAAGTGGTCCCAGTCTCGGCACCAGCAGTTCGCGCTTCATTTCAGCCAGCGACGATATCCCCAGCATTGCCATATTGCGGCTGATCTCGTCGCGCAGCAGACTGGCGGCATGATGCACACCAGCTTCGCCCGCGATTGAAGCGGCGTAGAGAAATGGCCTGCCAACAAACACGAAATGCGCACCCATGGCGATGGCTTTCAACACATCCGTGCCACGGCGGATGCCGCTGTCCATCATGATCGCCATGTTGCCGGCCTCGGCGACTGCGCCCGGCAGCGCGCGAAACGGCGAGATGGTGCCGTCGAGCTGGCGACCGCCGTGGTTGGAAACCATGATGCCGTTAACGCCACTTTCGCGTGCGATGCGTACATCCTCTCTCGCAAGCACGCCTTTCAATACCAGTTTGCCTTTCCAGATTTTGCGCATGAGTTCCACGTGTTCCCAGTTGAGGCCATCGCGGCTCATGCGCGGACGTTCGAGATTGCCGAGGATCGGTATGCGCGGGAAGCCCATGTTTTCAAGGTGCGGCATGCCGTGATTCATTACCGTGCGAGCGAATGTGCCGAGCGTCCAGCGTGGCCGCAGCATGCAATCCCACGCCAGACGCAGCGAGGGCTTCAGCGGCGAACTGAAACCGGCGCGCACGTTGTTTTCGCGGTTGGCTGACACTTGCACATCTACTGTGAGGACCAGTACTTCGAAGCCGGTTGCCTGCGCGCGCTCCACCAGCGGTACGATGATATCGGGCTCGCCGGGCAGATACGCCTGGAACCACGCGGTTGGCCCGACTGACTTCAAGTGCTCCATCGTTGTAAGCGACGCGCCACTCTGAATCATCACCGTGTTGAGTTTCGCAGCGACCTTGCCCAGCACGTCATCGCCCCGATAGGCGGCCAACGCTGTGGCACCCATCGGCGGAAATCCAAACGGCAGATCGTAGGTGCGCCCGAACAATGTGGTTTTTTGATGACGCGCCTTGGTGTTGACCAGCACGCGCGGCAGGAACTCCCATTCATTGAAGGCCGAGCGGTTGCCGTCGAGCGATGCGTTGGTTTCAACGCCGCCGGAAATGTAGCCGAAGATGGGCCGCGGGAGATGCGCACGCGCTGGCGCTTCGAAATCGTCCAGGCACAGTAAGTCTTTGATATTAATCATTATTTTTATATCCCCTGAGTGTCAATGAAAAAACAGTTTTACTCGAACACATAACGAAAAGCGCTTCCACGTCGCACAATGCGCCCAGCTGTCGGCGACGGAAAATGTCCGGGCAGCAAACGCGTGCCGCGCTCGGCGTATTCTTCAACCAGCCGCGTGCGCGTTGTGCGCGACAGTGCTGGGTCAGTGCAGGCGAGCGTAGACCACGCCGGCTGCATCAACTGAAATTGATGATGCAGCACGTCGCCCAGAAAAACTGCGCGGTCGTCGCGTGATCGCGCGTGAATTACCACGTTGCCTGGCGTGTGGCCGGGCGCGCTTTCAAAAAAGAAACCGTCTTCGAGCGAGTAGTTATCATCAACCAGCACCGACTGGCCAGTGCGCACGACCGGCAGCACGCTGTCCTCGAAGGCGTAGCGGTGCGGCGATTCCTCGCTGCGCTGTTGCACAGCCTGCCAATGCTCGAACTCGCGGCGCGCCATGATGTAGCGTGCATTGGGGAACGTCGGCACCCAACGTCCGTTGTCGAGGCGCGTGTTCCAGCCGACGTGATCCCAGTGCAGGTGCGTACACATCACGTAGTCAATTTGTTCGGGCGTGACGCCTGTGCTGGCGAGGTCAACAAGAAAAGGTGATTGCAGTTGGTGAAACTGCGGACGCGTCGGACGTTCTTTGTTATTGCCGATACACGAATCAATCAGAATATTGTGATGCCCGGTCTTGACGACGAAACTGTGAAAGCTGAACACCAGCTTGCCGGTGGCGGGATCGATCAATTGCGGCCCTGCCATATCCGGGTTTGCCCGCAATACCTCGGGATCGTATTCGGGGAAAAAAACTTCCGGTGCGATGAAAGGCCCCTCGAATTCGCTGATGCGATGTACTTCAAAATCACCTATACGGGTGGCTTGCATGTTTTCCTCAATTTCGGATTCGGTAATTTGACTACGGCATCCAGGCGCCGCCGTTAACGTGCAGTGACTGCCCGGTAATAAACCGTGCATCCGGTCCGCACAACATGCGCACCATCGCGGCAATTTCACCCGGCTCGCCGCGTCGGCCCACCAGCGGGATGGCCTTGCGATTTTCGGGGCGCTCTGCCGCAAGCCCCGGTTCCCCGCGCGCGGTGTCGATGGGGCCGGGCACCACGCAGTTCACTGTGATGTTTTTGTCCGCAAAATCATAGGCGAGGCCTTTGGTCATACCCGCTAGACCGGATTTTGCGGCGATCACATGCACGCGGTTGAACGCGCCTTGATGTCCTGTCAGACCGCCGATGTTTATGATGGAAGCTCCGCCTGTATTGGCTGCGCGCAGCAAGTGCGGCAGGCAGGCCTGTGTGCAGATAAACGCGCCATCCAGCGTGACTGACAGCACGCGCCGCCATTGCTCCAGCGTGGTTTCCTCAAACTTGATGTCCGGGCGCCATGAACCATTGTTCACCAGAAAATCCAGCCGGCCGAATTGTTTTACGGTTTCACCAACCATTGATTGCACGGCTGCCACGTCGGTAACGTCTGCCATGTAGCAAGCCGCTTTGCCGCCATCGGCTTTGATCATGGCCACGGTTTTGTCGGCATCTTCGCGCGAGGTATTCGCGTTTACCATCACCGCCGCGCCGCCTGCCGCCAGCGAACGCGCAATGGCGCGCCCGATGTTGCGCGCAGCGCCGGTGACAAGCGCTACGCGGCCTTCGAGTTCGTTGCCTTTTCTTAATCCGGTCGTAATCATTTGCCGTAATACTCCTGCACGGTTTCCCATGCCACTTCCTGCAAAAATTTTGCGGTAGCGGCGTCCACCGTTGCGGGGTGCGGGCCACCCGCCGGTGATTTGCCATACAGCGCGGCGTAGGTGGTTGCCGCAGCAAGATAGGTGCCGCGTGCCGTGGGGTGGCGTTTATCGGCGACATAGAGTTTGATGTCGGGCTGCTTGGCGATGGCTTTGGCGAAGGCCAATCCGCCAGGGATGACCAGCGCGTTATTGGCATTGCCCGCAATCGTGTATTGCTCGGCCAGCCCGGCTGTCATTTCCGGTTTGTCTTCGTACGCCCACGTCATGAAAAACACCGGCTGGGCTTTGTGCTTGCGCACGGTGTCGCTGTGCTTTTTGGCGTACTCGTGAAACATCGGCCCGAGTTGCGGGTGTATCGGGCATTGACTGCAATCGATCATGATCACCAGTTCAAACGGCTTGTCGAGTTTGTTGAAGCGGATTTCGTTATCGCCCACAAACGAATACGATGCCACGCCGCCCGGTTTGAAATACGAATCAACATCGTGCCAGTTAAACCCGGAGCCGCCCATGGTAATCATCGTGCTGCGATATTCAGTGCGGTTTTTCGCATCAGCGGCGGTCGCGATGTTACTGACTTGCGTACTGATGCCGTTGTTGTAATAGAAAAAACTGTTGCCCACATACATGATGGTTTTGGGCGTGGCCAAACCGGCGTCAGTGACACGAGGTTTTGTCTGAGCGATGGCCGAGCCAGCCAAGGCGAGGCCGAGCAGCCCCAGAACGACCGCCATTTGACGCCAGTTTGCAATGCGAAACATGATGACTCCCAGAATTGGTAAAGCCGGAAATGTAGCGCATTTGATGTTATCTTGCTGGCCGTGAACCAATAGCTCCCAAGGAGAATGCCGTGAGTGCCATAGCACAGCCCGCCGATAAATCAGCCACGGTGAACGGCCTGCAAATTCATTACTGTGAATGGGGCAGTGCAGGCAAGCCGCCGTTTATTCTGCTGCACGGTATTGCACGCGTGGCGCGCTGTTTTGATCACGTGGCGCCGCAATTAGTGAAAAACTTTCGTGTGATCGCCGTTGACATGCGCGGGCACGGTGATTCGGGTTGGCATCCGCAGGGCGCATATCTGGTTGAGGATTACACCAGCGATATCGAAGCACTGATTGAACAACAGGGTTTGCACAACGTTGTGCTGTGGGGTGCATCAACGGGCGGGCGCGTGGCGCAGATGATCGCCGGGCGGCATCTGCATAACGTGTCTGCGGTGATTGTCGAGGACGTTGGGCCTGAGCGGCCTACGGCTGTTTCCAACCGCCGTGGTGACAGAATGGCCAAAGAGGCGACTGGCTGGGCGTCGGTTGATGAACTGCTGGCGCATATCAAGACCAGCAATCCGCGTACGCCAGAAGCGATATTACGCAACCTTGCGCAGTACGGTTCAAGGATGCGCGAGGACGGCCGCATCGTATGGAAGCGCGATCCGGCAATCCTTAAAGGCTTCGTGCCCACTGAGTTATGGAGCACGGTGCTCAAGATCAAATGTCCCGTCATGTACGTGCTGGGCGGACTCAGCAGCATTGTGCCGCCAGAGACGCAGCAGGAGCTTCAAGCCAAATTGCCTCAATCACAAATCGTTATGATGCCGGGTCTGGGGCATTATCCGAGTGATGAAAAGCCTGAAGAATTCCTGGCGATTGTGGAGCGATTTTTGGCGGGAGTTGCTGTCAGGTGAGCCGCGAAGCAGGGCGCGCCGCTGGAGGAAAACAGATGTGATTAAAAAAACGTTTATAAAACAAATAGTTACATCTGCGGTATTGCTGCATGCCATGGCGGTTTTGGCGCAGACTGACCCCGCGCAGAATTACCCCAACCGTAGCATCCGCGTAGTAGTGCCATACCCGGCAGGCGGCACGTCAGATATTTTGGTTCGCCTTATCGGCCAAAAGCTCACCGAAAAATGGAACCAGCAAATCGTAGTCGAAGCTCGCCCCGGCGCTGGCGGATTGATTGGCACTGAAGTCGTGGCGCGCACACAGCCCGATGGCTACACGTTGCTGGCGACAGAATTGGGTTCGGTGATGGTATCGTTTCTGTCGCATCCCAAACCGTCGTTTGATTATCTGCGCGATCTTACGCCGGTGATGGCAATCGCCTATTCACCACATGCGTTTTGCGCGCATCCCAATCTGCCAGCAAAAAATATCAAGGAATTGATTGCGCTGGCCAAACAGCGACCCGGGCAATTGAACTTCGCTGCATCGCTATCGGGGATGCCGCTGATGGCGGGGCTGGATTTTGCCAACCGCGCCGGTATTCGCTGGGTCTATATTACCGGCCGTGGTGGCATGCAAACCATCATGGACGTGGTGTCGGGGCAGGCCGATCTGTTCTTCAACGGCATGCTGCCGACAGTGCCGTTTATCAAGAGCGGACGACTGCGCCTGCTGGCGGTGAGCAGCGAGCAACGGATTGCCGGTTTTCTGGATACGCCGACCGTGGCGGAATCCGGCATGCCGGGATTTTTTACTGGCTCATGGCAAGGCGTACTCGCGCCCGCAGGCACGCCGCCGGAGATTGTCGCCAAACTGCATGCTGAAATGAGTCGCGCGCTGGCAACACCTGATCTCAAAGAACGGCTTGCGCAACAAGCCACCGAGCCGCGCTACACCTCGCCCGCTGAAACGGGCAAGGCGCTCATTGCCGAGCGTGACCGGTTGGTGAAATTGATTCGCGATACGAATTTCAAGCCGGGCGCGTAAGCGTTTCTACAGTCCTAATTCGGTCAGCCCCGGATGATCATCCGGGCGGCGACCCAGCGGCCAGAAATATTTGCGATCTTCCGCTTTGATCGGCGCATCGTTAATGCTTGCAATGCGCCGCTGCATCAGCCCGTGTTCGTTGAATTCCCAATTTTCATTGCCGTAGGAGCGAAACCAGTTGCTGGAGTCGTCATGCCACTCGTAGGCAAAACGCACCGCGATACGATTTTCGTGAAACGCCCACAGCTCCTTGATCAAACGGTAGTCGAGTTCTTTTTGCCATTTGCGAGTGAGGAACTGCACAATGGCAGGCCGCCCGCTGAGAAATTCGGCACGATTGCGCCACGTGCTATCCACCGTATACACCATTGAAACGCGCTCAGGGTCACGTGAGTTCCAGCCGTCTTCGGCCATGCGAATTTTTTGCAGGGCAGTTTCGCGGGTGAACGGTGGCACGGGCGGGCGCGTGGTGGGTTCTGCTGACATGGGGTTCTCTGTGGACGGGGCGGAATCGTATCGTTGATCTTAGCATCGGCGGAACCATGATGTGATAATGTCTTAAATCAATTCAACGTGGAGCGCACACCATGGGCAAAATCGAAACAAAACTGAAGAAAATGGGTCTGGAAATTCCGCCCACTCATCCGTACCCCAGTCCCAACCGCACCTCGGCGGTGCAGGCGGGTAATCTGCTGTTTCTATCCGGCCACGGTACGGGGCGACAGGCGATGCCGCTGAACATCAAGCAGTACGGCAAAGTCGGCGGCACTGTTACGGAGCAGGAGGCGTATGTGTGCGCGAAGTCTGCGGCGTTGTGCATGCTGGCGTCGATCAAAAAAGCCGTGGGCGATCTGGATCGCGTCAAGCGCGTGATTCGGCTTTATGGCATGGTGAATTGTGCGCCGAATTTCGACCGGCATATGCTGGTGATTGATGGCGCGTCCGATCTGTTTTACGAATTGTGGGGGCCGGTTTATGGTCAGCACGCGCGCGCCGCTGTCGGCATCGGCGGATTGCCGCGCGGCGCTGTGCTGGAAATCATGGGTGAGTTTGAGTTGCATCCCGAAAAGAAAAAAGTGGTGCGTCAGCGCGCGAAACCTGCTGTGAAGCGCGCTGTGCGTCGGTAATGAAAATATCAATAAAAACAAATAGTTATGTAATTGCAGCGACAGCGCTGCTGAGTTCGGTTGCGATTGCACAGAGCCCATCGACAGGCTTGGGACGACCTTACCCGTCGCGCCCGTTGCGCATGATCATCGGCTTTCCGCCGGGTGGGCCGACAGATTTAATTGCGCGGCTGGTGGGCCAGCATCTGAGCGAAACTTTTGGACAACCGGTGGTGATCGATAATCGGCCCGGTGCAGGGGGTTCTGTAGCGGGCGTATTGATGATGAAGGCAGCGCCGGATGGCCACACACTGTTTGTTGCGTCTAACGGTGAAATCGCGATTTCACCCAATCTCTATAAAAAAATGGCGTACGACACCGAGCGCGATATTGCGCCGGTCAGCCGGATCGGCGGTGCGCAACTGGTACTGCTGGTGCATCCCTCGGTTGCGGCGTATTCAGTGAATGATTTGCTGGCGCTGGCGAAAGCCAGACCCGGGGCGATAAATTTTGCCTCGTCGGGCATCGGTTCAACTGCACAACTGGCTGCGGAACTGCTCAAATTCATGACAGGTGTGGACATAGTGCATGTGCCCTACAAAGGCGCGGGCCCGGCGTTGACCGAGACTATGGGTGGACAGGTGCAAATGCTGATTACCGGATTTTCGGCGGCGCAAACGCATATCCGATCCGGCAAGTTGCGTGCGCTGGGCGTGACAGGCGCCAACCGCGTGAAAGCCATGCCCGATCTGCCCACTATCGGCGAATCTGTTCCTGGCTATCAGATGATGAGTTGGTACGGCTTGTTCACGACCAAAGGTACACCCGCGACACTCATTAACCGGTTGCAGAGCGAAGTGGTTGCGATGCTGAAGCGGCCCGACTTTAATGACAAATTTGTGGGGCTGGGCATGGAGCCAGAAGCCTCAACGCCGCAGGCTTTCGCAGTCAATATCAGGGAGGAGAAAGCCAAGTGGGCAAAAGTCATCAAGCTGGCACGCGTGCCGTTGCAGTAGTCGTGCTGGTAAGCGCCGTGGCAGGCGCAGGTGTTGCGTCGGCACAAGCCTACCCCACCAAACCGATACGCATGCTGGTTGCTGTGCCACCCGGCGGCCCGGCGGATACGCTGGCGCGCCTGGTCGCGCCGAAGCTCACGGAAAGTCTCGGTCAAATCGTGGTGATCGACAATCGCCCCGGCGCCAACGGCAATATCGCCTATGAAACGGCTGCGCGTGCAGCGCCCGATGGTTACACCTTTGTGCTGGCGGCGGCGGGTGTGGCGATTAACCCCAGCTTGTACCGCGAAGTGCGCTTTGATCCGGTGAAAGATTTTGCCGCGATTACGCAGGGCATTTCAGTGCCGAATATTCTGCTGGTGCATCCATCGGTGGCGGCCACGTCGTTGAAGGAATTGATTGTGCTGGGCAAAACAAAATCGATTAATTTTGCTTCAGCCGGCAATGGTTCTTCGGGGCATCTGGCGGTGGAGCAATTCAAAATTGTTTCGGGCATGCCGCTGGCGCATATCCCATACAAAGGCGGTGGCCCGGCGCTGGCGGAGCTGATTGGCGGGCAAGTGCAGGCGATGTTCAGTCTGGCGCTGGTGGCTACGCCGCAAATTAAAGCAGGCAAAGCGCGTGCGTTGGCAATCACCAGTGCGCAGCGTTCGCGCGTAGCACCAGATGTGCCGACGGTGGCGGAGCTGGGGTTTCCCGGCTTTGAAGTCGTTGGCTGGTTTGGCTGGCTCGCGCCTGCGCGTACGCCGAATGAGATTGTTGCGCGGTTGAATGCCGATATCGTGAAAGTGCTGCGCAGCCCCGAAACGCAGGATCGATTGACCGTGCTGGGCAGTGAGCCGGTGGGCAATACGCCGCAGGCATTCGCGGCGTTTGTGAGTAGCGAGCGTGATAAATGGGCTAAAGTGATCAAGCAGGCGGGGATCAAGCTGGAGTAGCGCGGACATAGCCATTGTCTTGACGCGCTGTCCTGTGTGCCGATACACTGAATGCGTGGGGATAAACGCAGGCTCCCCGCAGCACGCAAGATTAAAAGACGCTTCGCGTCCAAGCTCTGCTTCCATCCTCACTAACGGGATATTGAAGCTATGGACGCCGCTCCTTTGTATGTTTCCCCCAATGAATTAAAAACACAGCTCGCAGGCAATGTACCGCCACTGGTGATTGATGTGCGTCGCACGCCCGCGTATCGCTCGGCGACGCAAATGATTGCTGGCGCGCTGCGGCGCGATCCGGCCACCATCACGGACTGGTTGCCCACGCTGCCGCGGGCGCGTGAGATCGTGGTGTATTGCGTGCACGGTCATGAGGTAAGTCAAAACGCTGCCACCGCGTTGCGCGAGGCAGGGCACACTGCGCGTTTTCTCGAAGGCGGCATTGAGGAAGGCTGGATCGGCAGCGGCGGTGCTACTGCGCTCAAGCCCAAAGACGCTGCCACACGCTGGATCACGCGCGAGCGGCCTAAAATTGATCGCATTGCCTGCCCGTGGCTGGTGGCGCGATTTGTTGATCCCGATGCGGAATTTTTGTATGTGCCCACGCCGGATGTAAAGCGCATCGCCGCCGAACGCGACGCTGTGCCCTACGACATTGCCGGCGTGGCCTTTACGCATGTGGGCGAGCTGTGCAGCTTTGATGCGTTTATCAAAACCTATCGTCTGATTGAGCCGGCGCTGGATCGGCTGGCGACGATTGTGCGCGGCGCAGATACCGGGCGGCTTGATCTTGCGCCGCAATCGGCGGGTTTGCTGGCGGTGTCTCTGGGCTTATCACGCAATTTTGCGGATGATCACACGATGCTGCGGCAGGGCATGGTGGTCTACGATGCGTTGTACGCTTGGTGCAAAGAAGGGCAGAGCGAATCACATACCTGGAAACCGGTTACGCTGTAGCACATAACATGCGTGTTTAATTGATGTTTAAAAACAATAAGTTACGACACTTACCGGCTGTAGCGTACGCAGCGGTGACGCTTGCGGTAATGGCACCTGCCACGGCTGCGGATTACCCCGAACGCGCCGTGCGCATTGTGGTTGAGTTTCCCGCCGGTGGCGCAACCGATATCGTGGTGCGGCGCGTGGGCGCGAAATTGCGTGAACACATCGGTCAGCAAATCGTTGTCGATAATCGTCCGGGTGCGGGTGGATTGATTGCGCATGAGCATGTGGCGAAATCGCCCGCCGATGGGTACACCTTGCTGCTGGCGTCCACCGCGCTGGCGGCGAATAAATCGCTGCATCGCAAACTGGCGTATGACGCTTCGACGGATTTTGCGGCAGTGTCGTTGCTCGCCGACTGGGGCGCAATTGTGGTGATACATCCGTCGATACCGGCCAAAACGCTGGGCGAATTTGTCCAGGTGGTGAAGGCGCGTCCCGGTGAGATAACGTATTCCAGCGCAGGCACCGGCACCTGGCCGCATCTGGCGCAGGAAATGTTGAACAGCCGCGCAGGCATCAGTATGGTACACGTGCCCTACAACGGCGCTGCACCCGCGTTGCAGGATGTGCTCGGTGGTTTTATCCATACCAAAATCGATTCGTATGTGACATCAATGCCGCACATCAAAACCGGCAAGCTGCGCGCGCTGGGCGTTACCACCGCCGAGCGCATGCTGCAGGCACCAGAAATTCCTACCGTGGCGGAGCAGGGTTACCCCGGTTACGCGGCGGCGATCTGGGCCGGCTTGATGGCGCCGAAAAACACCCCGCGCGAAGTGATCGTCAAACTGGAATCGAATGTGGTTGCCTCGGTGAAAGATCGCGATGTCAACGCGCAACTGATCGGCGACGGCGTACGGCCCGTAGGCAGCACTGCGGCCGATCTGGATAAATTGCTGAAGAGCGAGCTTGCGCTGTGGGCGAAAGTGATTCGCGAAATTGGCATCAAGCCGACAGAGTGAGGCGTGGAAGTCTGGATTTCGCCTGACAATCGGCGTCAGAACATGCGCGCGGCGGCGGGCTCGTCCCAACCCGCAATGGGCATTCGCCGTAACTACTTTTGGTGTTCGGCCTTTGCGGTGGTTGAGTAATGAGCCTCCAACGGCTGTAGTGCGCGGGTTAGCGGTCGTAGGTGCGAAAGTAGGCGCAGCTGGCGCTTGGAAAAATCGACGTCGGCCGCTTTGATTCGGCACGCGCGGTCTGCACCCCAGTGCAGCTTGACAGCAGGTTTATGCGACAACCGAATAACAACCATGTGTTCGATAGCGCACGGACGTTGTAGCAGCATCTCGATAAAGTAGTCCCCAGGTTAAGTCTTTTCCCCATGTTTTTACGACAAAGGAGCCAGCGGTAATGGATACGAACGACGGCAGGAATCATTTGCATGACGTGGTTAACGATTTTGAAGTGGCGATGTTGGTGACGTATTCGGCAAATTCGATGCACGCGCGGCCCATGGCCATTGCATGCTTGGACGATGGCATAGGCGCTTACCTCGTAACCAATAGCAATTCGCTCAAGATCGACGAAATCAGCGCCAATCCACATGCGTTACTCACTTTTCAAAGCGCCAAGAAATTTGCCTCGGTGCGCGGCGAGTTGACCGTATTGCGAGAAAGGCAGTTGATTGAAAAGATGTGGAAAGAATCCTGGAAGCTTTGGTTTCCGGATGGCAAGTCCGACCCCAACATCGCTTTGCTGAAATTTACGGCACACGAAGGTGAATACTGGGACAACGCCGGCATGCAGGGACTCAAATACGTTTACGATGCCGCCAAGGCATACGTGACCGGGGAAACGCCGCAATTCGACGAAGCACAACACGCAAAAGTCCATCTGTAATGCGTGGGGGCGTGGCGGCGAAGGGCCGACCCGCTGCAGTCCCCCCGTTGGTTTCGGCCCATGCGGGGTGTGGGAATTTCACCATTGACGTGAAGCAATTCTAATCCGATGAACACGGTCAACTGGTATTCACAACTGATCAAGCCGGGATGGGCGCCGCCAAGCTGGCTGTTCGGGCCAGTGTGGACGGTCTTGTACGCCATTATCGCCGGGACGTATGGCACCGTGTTTTATAAAGCGTTTGCGGGCAAACTGCCGTGGATGGTGGCGCTACCCTTTGCGCTGAATCTCATTTTCAATTTGGCCTTTACGCCAATACAATTCGGGCTCAAGAATAACCTGCTCGCAACGCTGGATATTCTGCTGGTGGTAGGCACGCTGATCTGGGCGCTAGTTGCCGTTTGGCACGCATCGCCTGACTTGCGCTGGGTGGTCTACGCCAACGTTCCCTATCTGCTTTGGGGAATATTTGCCACAGCATTGCAAATAACCATCACGTATCTCAACGCATGAAATTATCATCATCACATTTTATGTTCATTAAACTCTATGCCATCGCACTGCCTGTCTTCTTTGCCATCGATATGGTTTGGATCGGGTTTGTGGCCAGGAATTTCTATCGCAATCAAATTGGCTTTTTAATGAAAAGCGATATCAATTGGACAGCCGCGATTGTTTTCTATTTGTTGTTTGTCGTTGGACTTGTGCTTTTCGTCATTGCTCCCGCCATTGAAAAGAACTCCTGGATCCACGCGCTCGTGTTTGGGGCGCTCTTCGGCCTTATCTCGTACGCCACCTACGATCTCACCAACCTCGCGACGCTCAAGGATTGGCCAATTCTGGTTACAGTCGTCGACTTAGCGTGGGGCGCAGCGCTTGCGGCTGCGGTCTCAACCGCAACCTATTTCATCGCGCGTAAAATCGGCCTATGAAATTTAAGACTGACATCCTGAGCTGCCGCTTATTGCTCCTTGTCATACTCGCCGTCATGCCCTCACTCAGTCACGCGATCGAAGAACCCGACTACGAGGTCATCAGAGAGTTCGACAACGTGGAGTTACGCCGATATGCGTCCTACGTCGTGGCAGAGGTAGTGCTCGACACCTCGGCCGAAGATGCAGGCAACCAGGCCTTCCCCATCTTGGCCGGCTACATCTTCGGCAAGAACAAGGGCAAGAAAAAGTTCGCGATGACGGCGCCGGTGACGCAGACCGCCGCGCCCGCGCGCATGGACATGACCGCGCCTGTGACGCAGGCTACCGTGGCTGGCGGCATGCGGGTGCAGTTCGTCCTGCCCAAGGGGGTGACGCTGGCGACCGCGCCCGAGCCGAGCGACCCTCGTGTGCAACTGCGTGTGGTGCCCGCCGGCACCTGGGCGGTCATCCGCTACTCGGGTACCTGGTCGCAGTCTAACTATTTGGAGCACCTGGGCGAGTTGAATGTGGCCCTGCAAAAGGCGGGGGTTGCGACTCAAGGCGAGCCCGTGCTGGCGCGCTACAACCCGCCCTTCACGCCATGGTTCATGCGGCGTAACGAGATTTGGTTGGCACTGCCTTGATTCCGCTACCGGGGGGCGCAGTGTTGGTTTCTTCGAACGGCAAAGGTGTCGAAGGCGAAGGTTTCAGGTCTTGCAATGTAGCTCACGTGAAGTGCTCTGCGCCAACCACCAGGGATTCAGCCTGCATGCAGGCGTGCATTGTTATGCCAACGACCGGGAGGGTATCGAACAACTGTGCCGCTACATCACGCGCCCGGCGAGCTCCAACGAACGGCAGCTGTGGAGGAACGTCACTGACCAGAATGGGGCGGGTACTGCCATAGCCTGACGCAGCAAGCGGCCGTTCGTACCAACTTTCGCGCCTACGACTGCTGACTGCCACGTTGCTGCTATTCGTGGCTCTGATCGCCAATGGCGGCTACAGAATGCGAGTAGCCTTCCTGCAGTTGCCGAGCGATGAAGCGGCGAACATCGCTCGGACGTAGCTTGGCAATGTCGACGACGGCCCCTGCGAACTTCTTACGCAATAGTTGCCCGACAATGCGGCAGTGGTTGCGGCGCGTGCCTGCCGTCAGGCCGCGCACGTCTCGTAGGTGGTCGTCGTACCGACGCAGTTCGTCGGCAATGGGGTCGGTGGTTACTGAAGATGGGCGCGCACGCTTCGCGCGCCCGGGTGGGGTGGTTTTGTTCATGAACGTCTCCTAGAGTGGAAACTCCACTTCAGGAGAACGCTGAAATTATGTAAAGCTCAGAACCACCTCACTCGCGCGAAAAGCCCGTAGATACGGGTTGCCTCTCCGAAAACTCTACATAACTGAGGCATCTACATAATCGGCCAAAGCGGCCATAGGCTTCGCGTGACGAATGTGGCCGGTCTGGGACCGCAACCGGCCGTCGCCTCGGCGAATTGTTCCGGCCTAGAATCATGCCCGCGATTGGCCTCGGTCAGAGGGGCACGACCCGGCGTGGGATGCCAGTATCGAAATAACTATAGATACTCTCTATGTCGCCTCTAATCATTACCCACATTTTTTTCGTGTTGAAGATTTTGAATTTATGTTACGCGGTTTCATGATTCGATACATTTCAGTCAAGGGAATGAGTTCCTGGAAGCCTTTCCACAACGACTGCGTGCCAGGTTCGCCATCACTGACGCGGCCAATAAAGCCGCCCAGCTTGGCGATCCATCGCACGGCTTGGCGCAGTGGCGGTGCTGTGGCCGGCGGCGTCGGGCTGTGATGGATTCGGCAATACAGGGCTCTCCACTCGTCCTCGTTCAAGAGGGCAGTGCAAGCGATATCGGGCACTACGCGTGCCAGCATCGTCGCATACAGAATGCGCCAGGCAATGACCGCATAGACGGTGAACAGCTTGCACAGCCGCTCGAACGACTCCAGTTGCCGTTTCTCGATGCGGCAGCCGCTTTTGAGCACCCGATGCCATACCTCGATGCCCCAGCGCGCGGCATACCAGTCCAGCCGCTCAAGCGCCTCTTCGTTGGTGGTCACCGGCACGCTGGTCAAGAGTTTCCAGTCCAAGGGCTCTACACCCGCAGGCGGGTTGATCTCACGTGCCCATACGCCCCACAAGGGCATCGGCGCCAGCCCACGACCCGACCCGTTGAGCGGACTTTGCAGCGTCAGCGCGCAGGCGTGTATCTTGAGCTTGGCCGTGCGCGCAGCTTGCCCCTGGCGTGCCGGCAGCCTGAGCTGCTTGCGGGCGATGACCGGGGCCTCAGCCAAGGCGGCGAACAGATGGCCTTCAGGCTCTTCTACATTGCGATTCCACGAGGCGCGCGTGAGCACATCGATGCCCAAGGCGTGTGCGCGCAGGAGATATTCGTAAACATCGCTTTCACGATCAGCCACGCTCACTACCCGCGTGCCCGGCAATTGCGCCGCTGCATGGGCCGCCGCGTTCAGCCCGTCAATCCACTTGTGGCTTTCCTTGTTTTCGATGGGACGGGCGCGGCGGCTGTCGCGTTTGGGTTTGTCCACTTCGCGCGTCCACAGCCGCAAGCCCAACACGCCCAAGGGCAGGTGCTGCGGGGTAAAGGCGAGCGTGCCGTGGCAGATCATGCCCCAGCCACCCTTGGCATGAAGCGGCCCCAGACCCTCAGTTTGGGGATGAGACGAATAATCGATGAAGGTGGTGTCCTGCACGGCCAGCACCAGTTTCTGTGCGCGCATGCGCTCGATGCTGGAGGCCACGTGCGGGGCCAGTATCTTTTCGTGGGCGATGTCGGCATTGTCAAAGAAGCGGTAGGCGCCTTTAAGCGCTGCGGCATCTTCCAGTGCCTGCGGCAGCGAGGCCTCGGGCCGCTCGCCCAGTTGGCGCGCCAACTCAACGAGTCGCGCATCACGCCGCGCGTCTCCCAAGTCCGCCGCGCCAAATTCGGCCACTGCCCAGTCTTGCGTGTCGGATGTCTTGCTCAAGCAATACCGTCATGAAATCAATTCACCATTACAGTAACATCGCTTATGCAAAAGTACAATCCCCCCAATTCACAAGCCCCAGATTTCAAAGGCAAAGTTGTGGGTAATGATCAG
>CANKUB010000053.1 GCA_947486575.1 Betaproteobacteria bacterium
CGCCGCCTGCGCCTGCGTCACGCCTCGATTCAACGCGGCAATCACCCGATTGCGAAGTTCGTCTTGTGCTACCGCCGGTATGTGCTTCATGCTTTGTGTCGTCATGCCCTAACAACGTACTAGGACATGTTTGGTTGACTTGTTAATAAGAGGCGCACATGAAACTCTACATCACCGCAGGCTCTCCGTACGCGCGGATTGCGCGCATCGTCATTCTCGAAAAAGGGCTGGCGCAGCGCGTCGAAATTATCCTCGCGCCCACGCGCATGACAGACAGCCCATATTACAAAATCAATCCATCGGGTCGTGTGCCGTTTCTGGTGTGCGACAACGGCATTGCGCTGGAGGAATCTGCGTTGATCTGCGCTTATATGGATCACATCGATGGACAACCAATTTTCGATTGGCGCGCAGACGCCGATTGGCCAGTGCGCAGGCTTGAAGCATTGGCGCGCAGCTTCATGGATGGACTTGCCGTGTGGTCGCGCGAGCTGGGGCGTCCTGCCAATGAGCGCTCGCCCACCACGCTGGCGCACGAGGCGCAGCGCAGCGTGCGCATGGCAGATTTGTGGGAATCCGAGATCAATCATTCTGCCATGCACGGGCCGCTGAATTTCGCGCAGATCACGCTGGCCTGTGCACTGGGTATGGATGCGCGCAATGCCAATTTCAAATGGCGGCTAGGGCACCCAAAACTTTGCGCATGGTTTGACGCCTTCGCCAAGCGTGCGTCATTTGTGGCTACCGCAGCGCCGCCACGAGCATGACCAGCAGCGCAGGTGCGCCATGCGGCGCTACGCACGCTATCCTGCGGTAAAATTCGCCCGTTCATTTCACCCTGCGAGGAATCCACATCATGTTTCGCGCCACGACCGCTCTGCGCAAACTCGTTAACGCCAAAAAATTTCTGGAGCTGCCGACCGCGCATGATCCTCTGACCGGGCGGCTGATTGAAAGCATCGGCTTTAAGAGCCTTTACGTGGGCGGTTTTGTCACCGGCGGCAGCACCACCATCAGCGAACCGCAGTTGACCATGACCGAGCAGATCCGTCTCGCTGGCGACATTGCCAACGGCCTGAAAATTCCGGTGGTGATGGACGCTGGTGCGGGCTGGGGCGAGCCGCTGCACACCATGCGCACTATCCGCGAATGCATCCGCGCGGGCATTGCCGGTGTGCATATCGAAGACCAATTGTTCCCCAAGCGCGCGCACTATCACACCTATGTGGCGCACAACATTCCGATTAATGAATATCGCGACAAGATCAAGCTCGCTTGCGTGCAGCGTGATAAGTCGGACAAGGATTTTGTCATCATCGCGCGCTCCGACGCATGCCGTGAACAGGGCTATGCCGAGGCCGTAAAACGTATGCACGTTGCCGCTGACGCGGGCGCCGACATGGGCCTGATTTTTCCGCGTAATGCCAAAGAAACCATCAACGCGCCCAAGCAGTGCAGGTTGCCGATGGTGTATGTGCAAAGCCGTGGCAATCGCGACCAGCGCCCGCTGTATTCCAACGCGCAGTTGCAGGAAATGGGCTACGCCGGGTGCATCGACGCAATTCTCTCAGTCGGCGTGCAGTTTCACTTCATGCGCAAGGCCTTGCTCGAACTCAAAAAAACCGGCGACTACACCGGCATGACACCGCAGGAATGGACCACCGCGCGCCACGACATTGAAACCCTGATCGGCCTTGAAGATCACTATCGCATTGAACGCGAAACCGTTGAAAAAATGTATTACAGCAAAAAGAAGAAGTAGCGGATTTCAATATAACCTATTGTTTTTATTGAGTATTTTATGACAGATTCCCTGGAACATCTGCGTCAATGGGTAGGACGTAAAGAAGCGCACCAAGACCTTGCCACCGCATGGCCGATTGCCGCGCTTGCGGCAACTTTGGATCGTGACGATCCGCCGCCGCGCGACGGCGATGCCATTCCTGAAGGCTGGCACTGGTCGTATTTTCTGGAAACCGCGCTGGCGCGTGAACTCGCCCACGACGGTCATCCGAAACGCGGTGGCTTTCTGCCGCCGGTGTCGTTGCCGCGTCGCATGTGGGCTGGCGGACGGCTCGACTTCCGTCGTCCGATCAAGATCGGCGAAAAGCTTGCGCGCGAATCGGAAATTCTTTCAGTCGAACCCAAATCGGGCAAGAGTGGCAATCTGGTATTTGTGACCGTGCGCCATACGCTCAGCGTGGCAGGTGAAGTCGCCGTGGTTGAAGAACATGACATCGTTTACCGCGATGCTGCAATATCAGGCGCACCTTCCGCGCCGGGCAAACCCGCACCCGCAAATGCGGTATGGCGGCACGATGTGATGCCCGATGAAGCGATGTTGTTTCGCTACTCCGCGCTGATCTTCAACGCCCACCGCATCCATTACGACATCGATTATTGCCGCAAGGAAGAAGGCTACCCTGGCCTGATTGTGCACGGCCCGCTGCAAACCACGCTGTTGCTAGATCTGAGCCGCCGCAATGCTGGCAAGCCCGTACGCAAACTCGATTACCGCGCGATCAGCCCGGTATTTCACAACCAAAAACTCACCATCGGCGGCATTCCGTCGGCAGACGGCGCTTCGGCGCAACTGTGGACTGCCGGGCCGTCAGGGCATATCGCCATGACCGGCACGGTGCAATATTGACCCGATGTAACGCTCACCGTAAGACTGATTCGCGTGAACCTCAGAGCGCAGCTAAAATAGCCCCATGAAACGCCACCTGATTGTTATTTATGTCGCGGTAGTTGTGCTGGTGCTCGCCGGTCGCACCGCGTGGCAAAACTGCATGTGGGAAATTCTGTCCAGCGTAAGTTCGGCGGCCATCATTGTTGCCATACTCATCATTGGCTGGCGTGTCATCCGCCTGCAGCCCGATGCGGGCGACGAAATCATGCTTAAAGGCGAACTGCTCGCCACCACACGCGTGGTGATTATCGTCATCTGTGTCGGCGCGCTGATCGCCGGATTTGGCGATACCTTCGGACGCTACATTTTTGGCTGCCGCTGATGCGTGGAATGTAACGTGTGGGGCCTGCGCGTGAAGCTCGGGCCAGACCTCACACCGCACACAAAAACCTACCAGCCGCCGCGCTCGGGCGTAGCGTTGATTTTGTGAATGCTTAAATCCGATCCATCGAACTCTTCTTCTTCGGTTAGACGCAAGCCCATCGCCGCCTTGAGAGTGCCGTAAAGAATAGCACTGCCGACAAGCGCCACTGCGACGCCCATAGCCGTGCCGATCACTTGCGCACCAAAGCTCACGCCACCCATGCCGCCCATGCTCTTCACACCGAAGATGCCGCAGGCAATACCACCCCACGCGCCGCACAGCCCGTGCAATGGCCACACACCCAGCACGTCGTCGATCTTCAAACGATTTTGCGTCAGGGTAAACATGAACACAAACAAGCCACCCGCCACCGCGCCGGTTGCAAGAGCACCGATCGGGTGCATCACATCCGATCCTGCACACACCGCCACCAGCCCAGCCAACGGGCCGTTGTGAACAAAACCCGGATCATTCCGCCCGGCAATCAAGGCAGCGATTGTGCCGCCCGCCATGGCCATCAATGAATTCACCGCCACCAGTCCGGAAACCTTGTCGATGGTTTGCGCGGACATCACGTTAAAGCCGAACCAGCCCACCGCCAATATCCACGCCCCCAATGCCAGAAACGGAATGCTTGATGGCGGTTGCGCGGTTACGCCGCCGTGTTTCGGATAACGTCCGGTGCGCGCGCCCAGCAAAATCACCGCAACAATGGCAATCCAGCCGCCAACGGCATGCACCACTACTGAACCCGCGAAATCATGAAATTTTTCACCCGTGGCAGCCTTGATCCAGTCTTGCACCCCATACTTGTCGTTCCACGCAATACCCTCGAAGAAGGGGTAGATCACGCCGACAATCACCGCCGTCGCGATGAGTTGCGTATAAAACTTCGAGCGCTCTGCAATGCCACCTGAAATAATCGCCGGCACCGCCGCCGCAAACGTCAGCAGGAAAAAAAACTTGGTGATTTCAAATCCGCTCTTTTCGGCCAGTTTGTCCGCGCCAACAAAAAAATCCACGCCGTAAGCCACGCTGTAACCCACGAAAAAATACGCCAAGGTGGACACCGAAAAATCACACAGTATTTTCACCAGCGCATTCACCTGATTCTTGCGCCGTACCGTGCCCAACTCCAAAAACGCAAATCCCGAGTGCATGGCGAGTACCATGATCGCCCCCAGCAAGATAAATAACGTGTCAGTACTGATTTTTAGCGCTTCCATCAACGTGCTCCATTTTGTAAATTAATCGCACCAAATAAAAATTCAAATTAGTTTATTAAGTTACTGTTTTTAAACAATTTTATATTATTCACCCCTATTGAACGCACCAATATAATACATGCTGCCATAAAAATGGCACATTACTGGTTCAAACTATTTTGATCGGACAAAAATGCGGGCGTAATTTTCTACATCTGATCGTTACGCGTTTCGCGGTTGCATCCCTATGCTGATTTTTACCGAAGCGGGCCAGCCAGGCATCGACGCAAAATCCGGGGATAGCATGCTAAGTGTTTGAGTCAGCAGGTTATTCCACGTATAGTCAGCGCATTGCGACTCCTCGACGGCATCAACTTGGCTACATCAACGCAGACGCCCTCCCCGAACACCGCCAGCCCTGCATCCTCCGCAAACCCGGCTGCGCCGCCAAGTGACCGCCTGCTCCAGCTGAATCAGATCATCGCGGACATGATCGCGGACAAGCTGATTACCAAGGAAACCGGCGAGCAATTACTGATTAACCGCCGCTCGTTTCAATCGGCGCAACACCCGCTGATACTGATCGGCGATCAAAAATGGAAAGACCTGCGCGATCCGCGCAAAACGCTGCACCTTGAGCATCTCACGCAGTGGCTGGCGAACCGGGTTCACCTAGATTATTTTCACATTGATCCGTTCAAGGTGGATTTCGCGGCAGTCACCAAGGTGATGTCCAACGCCTATGCCGAGCGCTACAAGATTTTACCGGTGGCGGTTAGCAGCACCGAAGTGACCATCGCCACCTCTGAGCCGTTTGTCCGCGAGTGGGAGCCGCAGTTACAGCAAGTGCTGCGCCTCAACATCAAGCGGGTAATTGCCAATCCGGTCGAGATTCAGTCTTATATTGTTGAATTTTATAATCTCGCGCGTTCGGTCAAAACCGCCAACGCGCAAGACAAAGGCAACTTCAGCGACGTTACCAATTTCGAGCAGTTGATGCAGTTGGGGCGTAGCGGCAAGCTCGACGCCAACGATTCGCACATTATTCACATCTGCGACTGGCTGTTCACCTACGCCTTCCAGCAGCGCGCCAGCGACATACATCTAGAGCCACGGCGCGAAGTCAGCAACGTGCGCTTTCGCATCGACGGCGCACTGCATCAGGTGTATCAGATTCCCACGGCGGTGATGGCGGCGATGACCTCACGCATCAAGGTCATGGGCCGCATGGACGTGGTGGAAAAACGTCGCCCGCAGGATGGGCGGCTGAAAACGGTGTCACCCGATGGCACCGAGGTCGAGCTGCGCCTATCCACCATGCCCACCGCCTTTGGCGAAAAATTTGTCATGCGTATTTTCGACCCGGATACGCTGATCAAAGAGTACAAAGAACTTGGCTTCGGCGAAGACGACGAACGCAAGTGGAAGCACATGATCAGCCAGCCGCACGGCATTGTGCTGGTGACCGGGCCTACCGGCTCCGGCAAAACCACCACGCTCTATTCCACGCTGAAAAGTCTGGCCACACCCGATGTCAACGTATGTTCCATCGAAGACCCGATAGAAATGGTAGAACCTGCGTTTAACCAGATGCAAGTGCAAACCGGCATCGGCGTCAATTTCGCCAGCGGCATACGCACACTGATGCGGCAGGACCCGGACATCATCATGGTAGGCGAGATACGCGACACTGAAACCGCCGAAATGGCCGTTCAGGCGGCGCTGACCGGCCACTTGGTGCTCTCCACGTTGCACACAAATGACGCACCGTCGGCCATCAGCCGCCTGATTGATCTTGGCGTGCCGGCCTATCTGTTGCAATCCACCCTGCTGGGGGTCATGGCACAGCGCCTGATCCGCACCATTTGCCCGCACTGCAAAGTGCAGGTGGATCTGGATGATGCCACGTGGGAAAACCTCGTGGCACCGTGGAAAGCGCCCAACCCGAAAGGAACGACTTACGTCGGCAAGGGGTGCCTCGAATGCCGCATGACCGGGCACATGGGACGCATGGGCATTTACGAAACGATGGTGCTCTCGCCCGAAGTCAAGCGCCACATCACCAACACCACCGATCTCGAAACATTTCGTGAAGCCGCCTACAAGGATGGGCTGAAGCCGCTGCGCATCAATGGCGCGATGAAAGTTGCCGCAGGCCTGACTACGGTAGAAGAAATTCTCAAAACCGCGCCACCACCCGGCGGCGACCGGCGCAATATCGTTCGCTGACGGATAGAGCACTACCGATAATAATCGTAACGAGGGGAGCAAGATGCCGTTAGTCACCCTGCCACGTGATATGGGCTGATACCGCCTTACCTTGAATCAGGCTTCCACCACCGCCAGCACTCGCTCCAACGCAAACACCACCGCCTGACGCCGCACGGCTTCGCGGTCACCGTCAAAGGTTTTGACGGCAGTTTGCACCGCGTCCCCTGTGGCGCCCCAGCCAAAACACACCGTGCCCACCGGTTTTTCAAGCGTGCCACCGGAAGGGCCAGCCGTGCCACTGACCGACACTGCCACCTGCGCATGGCTTCTTGCCAGCGCGCCTGCAGTCATTTCGCGCACGGTTTCTTCAGACACTGCGCCATGTGTTTCCAGCGTTTCAGGTTTTACACCGAGCATTTCGCGTTTTGAAATGTAGGTGTAAACCACAAAGCCGCGCTCAAACCATTCGGAGCTGCCTGGCACTGCGGTAACAGCCTGCGCGATCCAGCCGCCGGTGCAGGATTCCGCAGTCACCATCATCATGCCCTTGGCTTTGAGTGCGGTGCCGACGCGCTCGGCGAGTTGATAAAGATTTTCGTCGGTCATTGTTTTTACGGTAAGTTTCAATCCAGAAAAGTTTTTGCCAGCGCCAGCATGAGCAGCGTATAACCGGCGGCAAGCAGATCATCAAACATGACGCCGAAGCCATTTTTTAATGTGCGATCAAAGTGGCGTATCGGCGGCGGCTTCACGATATCAAAAAATCGAAACAGCACGAACGCAGCAATCTGCCACATCAACCCTGCTGGCGTAAAAATCAGTACCAGCAAAAATGCCACCGTCTCATCCCACACCATGCCACCGTGATCGGCCACACCCAGTGCGCGGCCCGCGACATGGCATGCCCAAACACCAACACAAAAAAGAATAATAAAAACAATAAGTTGCGTAACTGCATCACTGTACGCAGCCAGCAATTCAAACAGCGGGAACGCCAGCAGCGTGCCGAACGTCCCCGGCGCAAAAGGTGCTAAGCCAACGCCACCTGCAAACGCAATGCCATGCGCCGGCTGCGCGAATACGAAACGCAGTGTCGCGCGTGCTTCAGCCAAAGTGATCAAACCCACGCTTTAAGATACGCAGCGGCAGCCCGTCGCTGTCGACCACGACAACACCTGTGGCACCCGCTGGCGCATGCACGATGCGACCGATGCGCGTGACCTTTGTGCGCGTGCGTGTGCCTGCGCGCTGCACTGCTGAACGCTTGGCCACAGGCGCAGTAAAGCACAGCTCATAATCGTCACCGCCCGCCAGCACCGCGTTTTGTACGACGGCGTCGCTAGCCATGGCACGCATCAATGTAGAGCGCGGCAACGCATCCCACTCGACCACAGCCGCCACGCGGGATTGCTCACAGAGGTGGCCCAAATCCGCCAGCAATCCATCTGAAATATCAATTGCGCTGCGTGCGACACCACGCAATGCATTGCCCATCGCCACGCGCGGCGAAGGCTTATCGAGCCGCAATGAAGCCGAAATAAGTTGTTGTTTTTTAATGATTATTTTTTTGCTGCGCGCAGCCACTGCCAGTGCAGCATCACCCAGCGTGCCGGAAACCCAAACATCATCACCCGCACGTGCCCCACTGCGCCGCAAGGCTTTGCTGGCAGGCACTTCGCCCATGATCTGCACGCACAGATTCAACGGCCCACGTGTGGTGTCGCCGCCAATAAGATCGACATCGTGTGCGCGCGCCAGTCGCATGAAGCCGCGCGAGAACGCTGCCAGCCAGCGCGCATCCGCCTTAGGCAATGCGAGTGCTAGGGTTGCCCAACGTGGCTTTGCGCCCATCGCAGCAAGGTCAGACAAATTCACAGCCAGTGTTTTATGGCCCAGCGCTTCGGGGTCGGCACCCTTGAAAAAATGCCGACCTTCGACCAGCATATCCGCCGAAATCGCCAGCACGTGCCCGCGCCTCGGGCGAATCAGCGCCGCATCATCACCCACGCCTAGCAGCGTATGCCGTGTGCGGTGCGTGAAATATTTCGCGATCAGGCTGAATTCATTCATACCGGAGTGAGCGTAGAACTACTTTTGCAGCGATTGGCCACCCGCTGTCCCTGATGCGGCCATGGAACGACGCTGTGCTTCCAGCTTTGCCTGATCAGCCGCCCACTTCTTTTTGATCATGATGGGCATCCAGAAATCGATTAAGGCAAATCCCAGGAAAAACAGAATCAGCATCATTACTTTGTCTTCGGGCAAGAAGTTACGTCCAAAAAACAGCACGTAAGCACCGATCAACAGATTCACCACGCCAGCGGCGTAGAACAGGTAAATACGCTTTTTCGTTTTGTCGTCCATCGCTTGCTCCACCACGTTTGTTACTGACAGACTGCTATTTTATCGAAGTGCGCAGACAGTACGGTTAACGGTAAAAAACACGGCAACCGCAAGCGAAGGCCCGCGCGCGATCAGCCCGCTACCCGCGCAGGACGACTCTCGCGCATCGCACGCACTTCCGGTTCGCGCAAGGCGACGGCCAGTTTGTCGAGCACGCCGTTCACGTATTTGTGGCCGTCAGTGCCGCCGAACGATTTAGCCAATTCAACCGCCTCGTTGATCACCACGCGATACGGCACTTCGGGATGCCGTAAAAACTCGCAGCCAGCAAGCAGCAGCACAGCACGCTCAATCGGCGACAAATTATTCACGGGCCGATCCAGGCACGGTGCGAGATGACTTTCGATAATCGTCGCATCATGAACCGCGCCATCGAGCAAATCGCGAAAATACAGTGCATCGCATTTGTCGAACCCCCTGAACAAGGTGGTGTCTTGAGCGATTTCCGCTGGTGAATTTTTTGCCAGTAACCACTGATACAGGCCTTGCAGCGCAAACTCGCGCGAACGGTAGCGGGCCGATTTCACGTACCGGCACTCGCGTTATCAGGTGAACGTAACTTATTGTTTTTATTCATTTTATCTTACGCAACAGATTCGCCATTTCTACTGCTGCCAGCGCGCAATCTGCACCTTTTTGCGCCATGCGCGCGGTGGATTGATCGTCGGTTTCAGTGGTCAAGATACCGTTGGCGATAGGCACGCCCGTGTCGAGCTGCACACGTGTTAGCCCGGCGCACGATTCATTCGACACGATTTCAAAGTGATAGGTTTCGCCGCGTATCACCGCACCCAACGCGACCAGCGCGTCGTAATCGTCTGAAAGTGCCATCGTCTGCAACACCAGGGGAATCTCCAAAGCTCCCGGCACCGTGATAACAGTGATGTCCCGAGCGCTCACGCCGTAATGACGCAATGCCGCAGTACAGCTCGCCAGCAAGCCTTCCCCGATGTTCTGGTTAAAGCGCCCCACTACAATGCCGATGTGCAGCCCGGCGCCCCGGTAATCCGGTTCAATTTTCTCAATGGCATCTGACAGATTCATTTACGCTGTACTCTGAAGTTTTATGCTGGGTAGTACGCGGTTCGTATGGCGATTCGCGGCATCACGCATTTTTAGCAGGTGGCTGCACATAACCAGTGACCTCAAGATCAAATCCCGCCATGCTCGGAATGCGGCGCGGCACCGACAGCAGGCGCATTTTTTTCACGCCGAGATCGCGCAGAATCTGTGCACCTATGCCGTAATTTCTCAGGGTAATTTTCGCATTTACGCCACCTGCCTGCGGCGGACGCACGCGATCAAGCAGCTCGTCAGCCGTCTCCGGACGGTGCAGCAACACAATGACGCCGCACTCCGCCTTGGCGACAGCTGCAAGCGCATCATTGAGATTCCATGAGTGCGTGGTACTGCTGGTATCCAGTAAATCGATCACCGAAACCGGCTCATGCACCCGCACCAGCGCCTCTTTCGCAGCATCGATACGCCCTCGGACCAGCGCAAGATGCGTTTCACGACCGATGCGGTCGCTATAGGCGTGAAGCCGGAATTTGCCATGCGTTGTGTCAATGTCGCGCTCCGCCGCACGTACGATCAATGACTCTGTGCGGCCGCGATGTTGAATCAAATCAGTGATGGTGCCGATCTTCAGCCCATGCTGCGCCGCGAACGGGATCAAATCCGGCAGACGAGCCATCTCGCCGTCGTCTTTAAGAATCTCGCAAATCACCGCTGCCGGCATCAGGCCTGCCATGCGCGCCAGATCGCAACCGGCTTCCGTATGTCCGGCACGCACCAACACGCCGCCGTCCTGCGCCATCAATGGAAAAATATGCCCCGGTTGCACCAGGTCACGCGGGCCAGCGTCAGGGCGTATTGCGGCTCGCACGGTGGTAGCCCGATCCGCAGCAGAAATACCCGTGGTGACGCCCTCAGCAGCTTCAATGGATACCGTAAAATTCGTGCCCAGCGGGGAACGGTTATTCGAAACCATCAGCGGCAGATTTAACTGGCGACAGCGTTCATCTGTCAACGTCAAACATATCAGCCCGCGCCCGTAACGCGCCATGAAATTGATGGCCTCGGCGTTGGCGTGCTCTGCTGCTATCAGCAAATCACCTTCGTTTTCACGATCTTCTTCGTCTACCAGTACGACCATGCGTCCGGCACGGATTTCAGCGATGATTTCTGCGGGTGGACTGACAGCTGCAGATACCGCTTGCGCGTTCACGATTGCGCTCCAAAATGATTGAGTCGTTCAACGTATCGCGCCACTGTATCGGCCTCAAGATTGACAGGCGCACCGGCCACCAGCGTGCCCAGATTGGTTGCGCTCAGCGTGTGCGGAATAATGTTGACTGAAAATTGCGTGTTATTCACTTCATTCACCGTAAGACTCACTCCGTTGATGGCAATCGAACCCTTGACCGCAATGTAGCGCGCCACCTCGCGCGGCGCTTCAAATACAAAAACCCGGTTGTCTCCGGCTGCCAGCACACTTGCCACCGTGCCGACGCCATCGACATGCCCGCTGACCAGGTGCCCGCCTAACCGATCCGCAAGGCGCAATGCACGTTCCAGATTGACGCGCGCGCCCAACGCAAATCCCACCGTGCAACGCAGCGTTTCGCGTGACACGTCCGCACAAAAATTCGTAACAGCGCCAGTCGCAGAAATCGCAATCGCCGTAAGACACACGCCGTTGACCGCGATGCTCTCGCCAACTTGTCCATCGGCCAAATTCAAATCCGCTGCAGCAACCTTGATACGCGCGCCGCCTGCCGTTGTCTCCACAGCCGCGATAGTGCCCACCGTAGTGATGATTCCGGTGAACATTATACCGGCCCCACTCTCGCCAGAATGCGAATATCCGCACCGATTTGACGCACATCCACAATGCTGAGCCTGCGCTGCTCAGACAAGGCATTCAATGCCGGCAGATGAAACATGCTGCGTGCCGCATCGCCCATCACACTCGGTGCAAGATAGATTAGCAATTCATCCACCAATCCTTCGTTTAATAACGAGCCATTCAGTTTATAACCAGCTTCGACATGCAGCTCATTGATGCCACGCCTGCCGAGTTCGAGCATCAAATCCGGCAACTCCACTTTGCCCGCCGCATTGGGCAGCACAATGATTTCTGCGCCCTGCGACTGCAGGGCCTGCAAGGGCTTGACCCAATTCGCCGCTGCCGCAAACAGCGTGCCCTTGCCTGCCACGTGCGCATCCAGCGGCGTTTCCAGCCGACTGTCCACCACCACGCGCAACGGTTGGCGCGGCGTTTCAGTGTCGCGCACGGTAAGTCGCGGATTATCGTCTTTTACCGTGCCAATGCCGGTCAAGATTGCACACGCCTGTGCGCGCCACGCGTGACCATCGCGCCGCGCGGCTTCACCGGTTATCCATTGGCTTTGGCCGTTCAACAATGCAGTTTTGCCGTCTAGACTTGCAGCAACCTTCAAGCGCACCCACGGACGGCCACGCGTCATGCGTGATATGAACCCGATGTTTAAGGCAGTAGCCTCATCCACCATCAAACCTATGTCTACATCGATATTCGCCGCGCGCAGCATGGCCCAACCTTTTCCTGCAACCAACTGATTAGGGTCTTCTATCGCGGCAATCACACGCGATACACCGGCTGCAATCAGCGCGTCACAACACGGCGGTGTGCGACCTTGATGCGCGCAGGGCTCCAGCGTGACATACACGGTTGCGCCGCGAGCACGTGCGCCAGCCTGTTTGAGCGCATGAACTTCTGCGTGCGGCTCGCCCGCGCGCTCGTGCCAACCTTCACCGATCACGTCGTTGTCGCGCACGATGACGCAACCCACGCGTGGATTGGGCGTCGTGGTATAGAGACCACGGCGCGCCAGCTCAAGCGCGCGGGTCATGTAACGTCGGTCGTCAGCGGAAAAGGTCATCGCAACTATGATAACGATGGCGGCAAGCAGCGACCGCGCGCGTTACTTCTTGCCCGGACCAGGCTTCTGAACTTCCTTGATCGCGTCCTGGAAGTCATCAATGCCCTGAAAGCTGCGGTACACCGAGGCAAAGCGAATGTAGGCCACCTGATCCAGCCGGTGCAGCTCACGCATGACCATTTCGCCGATGCGCCGTGCGGGCACTTCACGTTCGCCCAGCGCCAGAATATTCTGCGTAATCGTCGCGATCGCTTCATCCACCAGCGGTGTCGGCACCGGGCGTTTATGCAGCGCGCGCAGAAAACCCGTGCGCAATTTTTGGAGATCAAATTCGGTGCGACTGCCATCCTGCTTGGCGACTTGCGGCATGCGCAGCTCCACCGTTTCATAGGTGGTAAAACGCTTGTTGCACGATTCACAACGGCGGCGGCGGCGAATACTGTCGCCTGCATCGCTCACGCGCGAATCAATCACCTGCGTGGAATCATGTTTGCAGAACGGACATTTCATCGTTGTTTCACGCGCCGCTCACTGGCCGTACACCGGAAATTTATCGCATAGCGTTTTGACTTCGCCCGCCACACGGCGCAATACCACGTCGTCGTTGTGCCCTTCAATAACATCAGCGATCAAGTGCGCGACCTTTTCCGCTTCAAGTTCGCAAAAGCCGCGCGTGGTCATTGCAGGTGAACCCACCCTGATACCACTGGTCACCATGGGCCGTTGCGGATCCTTGGGAATGGCGTTTTTGTTAATCGTCATATTGGCTTTGCCCAGCGCGGCTTCGGCTTCGAGGCCCGTCACATGCTTGCTGCGTAAATCCACCAGAAACATATGGCACTCGGTGCGGCCCGACACAATGCGCAGACCGCGCTCTTGCAATACTTTCGCCATCACGCGCGCGTTGTCGAGCACTTGCTGTTGATAGCTGCGAAACGCGGGTGTCAGCGCCTCCTGAAACGCCACCGCTTTGGCCGCAATGACGTGCATCAGCGGCCCGCCCTGGGTGCCGGGAAACACTGCACTATTGAGAATTTTTTCATGCTTGGCATCGGCCAGAATCAAGCCACCGCGCGGCCCGCGCAAAGTTTTGTGCGTGGTGCTGGTCACAAAATCAGCGATACCGACCGGGCTGGGGTACAAACCTGCGGCTATCAAGCCAGCGTAATGGGCTACGTCCGCCATCAACAACGCGCCGCATTTATCGGCGATGGCGCGAAAGCGTTTCCAGTCAAACTGCAGCGAA
Organism: Betaproteobacteria bacterium; assembly: GCA_947486575.1. GTDB lineage: Bacteria > Pseudomonadota > Gammaproteobacteria > Burkholderiales > SG8-41 > UBA5216. Next base: position 14,048 of record CANKUB010000053.1, read on the forward strand.
TACGCCGATGCGCCGGTAACGATCATTTTTGGCTTGCGCACGAGCGCCAGTTCTTCCACTTCATCGTAATCGACTTCTTCGTTCTCATTCAGGCCGTACGTGGCGGCATCAAAGTAACGGCCACTGACATTCACTGGCGAGCCGTGCGTCAGATGTCCGCCGCTATCAAGCGCCATGCCGAGAATGACATCGCCCGGATGCAGCACCGCTTTGAACACCGCAAAATTTGCTTGTGCGCCCGAATGCGGCTGCACGTTGGCATAACCGGCATGGAACAATTTTTTGGCGCGATCAATCGCCAGTTGCTCGGCGATATCAACAAACTCGCAGCCGCCGTAGTAGCGCTTACCGGGATAACCCTCGGCATATTTATTCGTCAGCACCGAACCCTGCGCCGCCAGCACGCGCGGGCTGGCGTAGTTTTCCGAAGCAATCAGCTCAATATGATCCTGCTGACGCTGGCGTTCGCTTTCGAGCGCCTGCCACAGGTCGGGGTCAAAGTCGGCGATGGTGTCTTTTGAGGTGGAGAACATGGGAAATTTCACGCAGATAAAAGTGTGTGTGTCGTGCGGAGGATGATACGCCAGAAGAACTCAAAGCCACCAACAACCTGCTGCGTGCCAGAAACGTGCGCTACTTGCCCGCTGGCTTGGGCGCCGGGCCACCCAGCGACTTTATGACCTGTTCGGTAATGTCCACCGCTTTGCCCGCGAACACGGCTTCCTGCACGACTAGATCAAGTTTTTGCGTTTCGGCAATTTTGTTGACGATGGCCGTCACTTCAATAAAGTACTTGCGCCGTTCCTCGGCCTTGCGGCGCTCTACGTCATCAACGAAGGCGCGACCGACTTGTTCAAGACGCTGCGCCTGCGTCTGAAATTCGCGTTCTTTCAGCTCGCGCTCGCGCCCAGCCGTTACGCTGGGCAACTGCGCCTGCAAGCCCTTGACTTTGGCTTCCATTCCGCGCACTTCGGCTTCGCGCGCGCTGAATTCCTTGCGCAGCAGTTCACTGATTTCAAACGCGCGCCGCGTATCGTTTTCAAGACGCTTGCCATCAATGTAGCCAATTTGCACGGACTGCGCCAACGCCGGCTGCATGCCAAGCATCAAAAAGCACACCAATCCGAAAAACAACTGTTTCATCACTAAACCTGATTTTTTGACTACTTTACCCATGGCCCGAATTAGCGGGAACGACGGCACCACGGAACGGCACCATTAAGGTACCACGCCGGGCACGTACGGTATCACATCCTGCTCCGCTGTTGAACCCCGAATTTCTGCGGCGCTCGCCTCCATTTCCAGCGGGCCGAGCGGATAACCTGGCCACACGCACTCGCGCAGATAGTGCCGCAAGAATGGTGCGATGCCGCCCAGCCGTTCATACTGATGAACATGCGTGAGTTCATGCGCCAGCAGTTGCTGATCGCCGCAACAATCGTCGTGCAGCACAATACCGTGACCCAGGGTCATGCCGACGATATGTGGAGAAATCCAGCCGGCACTTTCTGCTACGCGGCGCGCAAAATCCGGCATCGGCATGGGCACCACGCTCGCCGACATCACCCGCACGCGCTCCACGGCAGTTACGCCCAATACGCGGGCGAGATCGCGCTGTTCGTGTGTCAGCGCAATGCCCTCACGCAAAATCGTGGCTTGTCTGTGATGCACCCAAACCATCGCGAATAACAGCAGCGGTGCAAGTGCAATATCCAGCATTAACGCCACAGTCCGACTCACATGCGCAGCGCGTAGCGGAGTCATTTAAAAAGTTAATGAAAACAAATACTTACAATCAATTCCCTGCAATAGTCATTTGTTCAATCAATATTGAACCGCACTGGCGTGAACTATGTTTCAACACATCATTGCCGATGGCGTCCATGCCGAGAAACATTTCTTTGAGATTGCCCGCGATGGTGATCTCCTGCACCGGATAGGCGATTTCGCCGTTTTCCACCCAGTAACCGGCCGCGCCGCGCGAATAATCACCGGTGATGGCATTGACGCCTTGCCCCATCAACTCCGTCACCAGCAAGCCGCGATGCAATTTTTTAAGCAGCGCAGCGAAGTCATCACCGGTATCTCGCAAAATTAAATTGTGACTGCCGCCTGCGTTGCCGGTGGTGCGCATACCCAGTTTGCGCGCTGAATAGCTGCCGAGAAAATAGCCCTGCACCACGCCGTCTTTCACCACCACGCGCGCCTGCGTGGCGACACCCTCGGCATCAAACGCACCACTGCCCAAGCCTTTCAGAATATGCGGCAAATCGCTCAACTGCACGTGCGGCGCGAACACTGGCTTGCCCAGCGAATCCAGCAGGAAAGACGATTTGCGATACAAGCTGCCGCCACTCACCGCCGATACAAAGTGCCCCAGCAAGCTGGATGCGATTGGCGCCTCAAACAGCACCGGCACCTGTGTGGTGGCAATCTTGCGCGAATCGAGCCTGCGCAGTGCGCGCTCGGCGGCACGCTTGCCTACCGACTGCGGTGTCACTAAATCAGCAGCATCACGCGCGACATCGTACCAATCGTCACGCTGCATGTTCTCGTTTTCACCCGCGATCACTGAACAACTGATGCTGTGGCGCGAGCTGGGATAGCCCGCCAGAAACCCGCTGGAGTTGCCATATACAAAATGCGATTCCTGCGTCGAAACCGACGCGCCTTCGGAGTTGCTGATACGTTTGTCGACCGCAAAAGCCGCGTCTTCGCAAGCCGTGGCAAGCTCGATCGCACGCTCCACCGGCAGCCCCCACGAATGCCACAACTGCAATTCGGGAAATTCTGTCGCGAGCAATTCGGCATCCGCCAGACCTGCGCAATCGTCAGCTGCCGTAAAACGCGCAATTGACAGCGCCGCATCCACCGTATCACGCAGGGCTTTCGGCGAAAAATCTGACGTGCTGGCGTGACCACGCTGCTGCCCCAGATAAACCGAAACGCCAATGCCCTTATCACGGTTATACTCAATGGTCTCGACTTCGCCGAGACGCACTGTCACTGTTTGACCGTAGCCTTCGCTCACCTCCGCTTCGGCCGCGGTAGCGCCGCGTTCGCGGGCATAGGAAAGCGTTTCGCGCGTAAGCGACAATAGTTTGCTGCTATCGTGGGTAAAACCAGTGTTGGACATGATGGGTGTCTAAATAAACAAGGCAGTGCGCCGAACGGCGAGCCTGAGAATAACCAGAAACAGCGATATCATAACAGGTTGATTCACCCCACGGATTGTCATGAGCATTGTCGAAAACGCCACCCCCGAAGAACCCACGTTTACCTACGATGGACCCAGCAAATCTCGCCGCAAGGCCGACGCGCATGACTTGCAAACGCTGGGCGCAGAACTGGTGGCACTCAACCGGAGCCAACTCGCGCAAGTGGAGCTACCCGAAGCCCTGCGCGACGCCGTAGAAGCCGCCCAGCGCATTAGCGCACATGAGGGCCGCCGCCGCCAATTGCAATATATCGGCAAACTCATGCGCAACGTAGACCCCGCGCCGATACGCCTGAAAATCGAAGGCTGGAAAACCGTTTCGGTAGAAGAAACCGTTCGCCTGCACTTGATCGAACGCTGGCGCGACCGGCTGATTGAGGACGCGCTGGCCATGCAGCCGTTTGCCGCCCAGTATCCGCAAGCGGACGTGCAGCAGTTGCGCACGCTCATCCGCAACATACAGCGCGAACGTGAACAAAACAAACCGCCGAAAAACTATCGCGCGTTATTTCAGATGTTGCGTGAGATCATTCCACAACTGGCTCGGCAAGAGATCAAGACAGCGAGTGCAGAAGACTAAACGCCGCCTATGTGCTGACACGCCTTTTCATGCACTTTTTTGACTGAAAAAAAGAAGTCCTGCATGAACGTAACCATTTGTTTTAATTGCATTAATTAACAACTCGCCGCAAATCTGCTTCAATGCAATCAACGTCGCTTATTGCTTGAAGAAGACGACGACGAGGTAGATGGGCGCGTGGATTCGTAGCGTTGTTGCTGAATGGTGCGGTTCACCTGGTTATTGTTTTGCGTTGTACGCTGTTGCGACTGTTGCTGGCGCTGCTTTTCAAACTGCGCCTGCTCTTTTTGCGCGGCGCCCTGCGCAGCGGCTATGACAGGCACACAAGTCAGTACAGCAATGGCTAGAATAGTGATCGATTTCATCAGGGACATCCTTGGCAGTTTAGGGTTATTGCGGGAGTTCTTGTCGTGGTCACAACGCACCGCACCACTTCATTAAAATAACGCAAAAAAAGTATGCGGTTCAGTGCGGCTATTGTCATCATCCAAACGGACTATGCTACCCGAACGTGCGGCTAAATTTTGGCCCGGCCTGAAACGCCACTGCACAAAGCGAAATAACCGTAGCTAAATGTGTTAATAAACAACGCCCCTCATGCTGATTCGTTAAACACATTCGCGCCAACCCATGAAACCCGACTTGATCGATCGTATTTACGAATGCTCGTTTGTGCCAGAGCTTTGGCCCGGCGTCCCCGACGAGCTGGCGACCCTTGCTGACGCGCGCGGCGGCCTGCTGTTTGCCGTGCGCGACAAGGTGCTCAACTGGACGTCATCCACCAATCTGAGCGAAGTTTTTCAAACCTACGTGAACGACGGTTGGTTCACGCGCTGCACGCGCCGTGTGTGTCTGTTCAGCCAGAACCAGCCAAAGTTTCTCGTCGAACATGATTTCTGGACCAAAGATCAGCTGGACGACAACCCGATCTATCGTGATTTTTTTCGGCCGCGCGGTCTTGGCTGGTCGGCAGGCACAGGACTGGCGATGCCGACGGGCGACAATATTGTGTTCAGCGTGGAGCGCGCCTACGACCGCGGCCCCATCGAAAAAGCGCAGGTTGAAACGCTCAACACGCTGCGGCCGCATCTCGCCCGCGCGGCGCTCATCGCGGCACGCCTCGGCCTGCAAAGCGCCAAGGGTGCCAACGATACGCTCGCTGCAATGGGGTTGCCCGCGCTGGTTATAGATGAAGACGGCGTGGTGATTGAAGCGAACGCTTTGATGAACGAACTGCCCGGCCACGTGAAATGGCGAACGCAAAACCGCATCTTGCTCACCGATGCACGTGCCAACGAACTGTTGTGGGCGTCGCTGCCTGGACTTGACTCCGCCACCGAAACTGCCGTCCACTCTTTTCCGTTACGCGGCGCAGATGGCCGCGCGGCGATGGTCGCGCACATCGTGCCGATTCGCCGTTCTGCGCACGACATTTTTGCACGCGCGTATGCCTTGTTGGTCGTAACCCCATTAACTGCACGGCGAGCGCCGTCCGTTGAACTTCTGCGATCATTGTTCGATCTCACGTCATCGGAGGCGCGCGTCGCGCGCGGCCTCGCCACGGGTGAATCGCTGGACGACATTGCGGCAAGCGGCAGCGTCACCCGCAATACCGTTCGTTCGCAATTGCAGCAGGTTCTTGAAAAAACCGGCGGCACGCGCCAGGCCGAAATTACTGCGCTACTGTCGAACGCCGTGCTGGGTCAAGATAGGTCGAAGGAATAACGCCGGACAAAAGTGGCAGCAAAAGCAGGATAAAATAAATCAATAAAATCAAACGGTTATATAAATTGCAGTCACAAAATCACCTTAGCAACCTCGCATCAGCATTGAATTTGTGAAACTGGCCATTTATACTGGCAACATGGACATTTCCGTTACCGAATTCAAGCACCGCTGCCTCGAAGTGATTCGCCGGGTTGAGAAATCCGGCAAGCCGGTCGCCATCACGCGCCGGGGCAAAGTGGTCGTGCGCCTCAATCCCTCAGGCGCTATCGCAAGCGACAGTCTGAAACCGTGGGAGCAATTGCGTTCTTTCGGCGGACGGTTGTTAGCCAAACCCGGCGAGTCGGTATTGCGCAATGAGGATTTCGAGGCGTTGCGTTGAGTGTTGTGCTCGACACGCACATCTGGGTGTGGTGGCTGACAGCGGATTCACCACTATCACGTGCAGAGCGCAATGCCCTTGATGCAAAAGCCGCGCGTAGCGAGTTGTATCTATCGGCAATCAGTCTTTTGGAAGCGCAGGTTTTGCACGCCAAGCAAAGACTGGAATTGCCGCTGCCCTTCGCAGAGTGGCTGGCTCGTGCGGCAGATGGCCGGGTGATTACTGTATTGCCGTTAAATCTTGAGGTGATATTCGCCCTCGACACATTACCCGTATCATTTCACGGCGATCCAGCCGACCGGATTATTGTCGCAACCGCCCGCACGCACGCCATGCTGTTAGCCACACATGACGCCGCAATCCGGCGATCAAGAACGGTAAAACTCTGGACGCCGTAGTGCCGTAGCACCATGAAAATCAAAACCATCAGACAGCGTTGGCTCATCAGCGTGTTGGCAACCGCAGCGCTGCTGCCGTTACACGCGCTGGCACAAAACAGCATTCGCTACCCCAACCGCGCCGTACGCCTGATCGTGCCGACTGCGCCCGGTGGCGCCGCCGACAGTCTTGCGCGTGTCATGGCGCAGAAGCTCACCGAAAGCTGGGCGCAACAGGTGGTGGTCGACGCACGCGCCGGGGCCAACGGCAACATCGGCGCAGAGCTTCTGGCGAAATCGGAGCCTGACGGTTACACGCTGATGATGGGCACCATTGGCGTGTTGGCGATCAACAAAAGTCTCTACGAAAAAATGGGCTACGACCAGTTGCGCGACTATGCGCCCGTGGGGCAACTGGTGACATTCTCGCTGCTGCTGGTGGCTAATCCTGCGCTGCCGTTTACCACCCTTCCCGAATTGATTGCCCATGTAAAAGCCAATCCCGGCAAATTGAATTACGGCTCACCCGGCACCGGCGGCTCACCGCACATGGCAATGGAACTCTTCGCCAAAACAGCGGACATCAAGCTCGTGCATATTCCATACAAAGGTTCAGCCGCTGCGACCACTGACGTGGTGGGCGGGCAACTGCAACTGATTTTCGGCGACCCGCCCGCAGCACTGGGGCATGTGCGCTCAGGCCGCTTACGCGCGCTTGGCATCAGCGGCCCTGTGCGATTACGTGCGGCCCCGGACATCCCCACCATCGCCGAAGCCGGGCTGCCGGGCTTTGCCGTGACCAGCTACCTGGGCATTGTCGCGCCCGCTCGCACGCCAGCCACCATCGTCACGCGCATCAACACCGATATCAACCGCATCACCGCGCAAGCAGACACGCTGACGCGCATCGACGCAATGGGTGCGCAACCCAAAACCGGCACGCCCGAAGAATTCAGCGCGTTGATACGCAGCGAAACAGTACGCTGGGCAAAAGTGGTGGCGGATGCGGGGCTGAAAGCGCAGTAGCACCGCTACACTACGGAGCCGCAGCCTGTGAGAAAATTCACTGAACCCTGAAACAACTATCCTGCTGCAACCATGAGCATGAATGAAAACGATGAACTTCTGATCGGTCTGGTATCCATCAGCGACCGCGCCTCGCAAGGCGTGTATGAAGACCTCGGCATCCCCGCATTGCAAGCGTGGTTCACCCAAGCGCTGACCTCGCCCTGGCGCATGGTCACACGGTTGATACCCGATGAACGTCCATTGATCGAGGCAACGCTGAAAGCGCTGGTGGATGAAGAAGGGTGTCATCTGGTGCTGACCACGGGCGGCACCGGCCCTGCGCTGCGCGATGTAACGCCGGAGGCGACGCTGGCTGTGGCTGACCGCGAAATGCCGGGCTTTGGCGAGCAGATGCGGCAAGTCAGTCTAAAATTTGTAGCCACCGCAATATTGTCGCGGCAGGTCGCAGTTATCCGCAAACAATCGCTGATTATCAATCTGCCGGGGCAGCCCAAAGCCATTAAAGAAACGCTTGAAGGCTTGAAAGATGATGCGGGCAAGCCCATCATCAACGGTATTTTTGCCGCCGTGCCTTATTGCATCGATTTGATCGGTGGGCCGTACATTGAAACCAATGACGCAGTGGTCAAAGCCTTTCGCCCGAAATCGGCCATTCGTACAAAGCAGGAAAAATAGCCATGTCTAATTTACTCGAAACCATCGAACTCGAAACCGGCCCCAACCCCACGGCAGCGGTGATCTGGATGCACGGCCTTGGCGCTGACGGCAATGATTTTGTGCCCATCGTCAACGAACTCGATCTATCCGGTGCGCCTGACATACGGTTTATTTTTCCACATGCGCCGATGATTCCGGTAACGATCAACAATGGTCACGTCATGCGCGCGTGGTACGACGTGTCGTTCGGCGATCTCGAAGGCACCACCAAACGCGCCGATGAAAAAGGGGTGCGTCACTCACAAGCGCAGATAGGCACCTTGATCGCGCGCGAAAATGAGCGGAAAATATCGAGTAAAAACATAGTGTTAGCAGGGTTTTCCCAGGGCGGAGCCATCTCACTGCAAACGGGCTTGCGTTACCCCGATCAATTGGCCGGCGTGATGGCGCTTTCGTGCTATTTGCCGTGCGCTGATAGCTTTACTGCCGAGGCCGCGCCTGCCAACACAAAAACACCGCTGTTGATTGCACACGGCACGCAAGACCCCGTCGTACCGTATGCGATGGGAAAGAGTTCGCGTGATGTGTTGGTTAAAGCCGGTTACGCGGTGGATTGGCGCGAATATCCGATGCAACATTCCGTATGCCTCGAAGAAGTGCGGGATATCGGCGCGTGGCTTACTGCGGTATTAAAAGGCAGGTAGCGCTCAGTTAAGCTGACCCCTGAGCCTGTAACGTCAGCTTTCAGCGCCTTCCACCTTAAACCGCACGCGGTCGAAATCGGGACCTGATTCAACCATGCCTGACGGCATCATCATAAAGCTTTGTCCGTCCGCTGTGCGTGTTGCCTCAAGGGCATCACGCAAGGTAAACGATTCGGGGCGCAGTAACGCCTGCATATAGCCGCTGCGCGACGGTTTTGCATCCAGCAAAACCACGTGGTGCGGCTCGCCGCGCTCCCCGGTAAGTTGGCTGGTACACATAGTCGCCGGCGAAATTGCGCGGCTGATGATTTGTATACCCACACGGCGCTGGCCGAGCGCGTCCGTTTCCACACGCCGTACGATGCCTGCGCCCCACTTGGGCATTTCACTTTCGGGTAGCAACCCCAACAACACACCCACTTGCAACCATTCGCCGCGACGTTCCGGCACTATCATGCCGTAACCCTCGATGCTTGCATTCTCGACCACCCAGGTTTCTTGAAGGCCATTGTCGGCAGCTGACAACACGCCATCAAAACCGTGCGTAACCTGCAATGTGGTGGCAATCTTGCGTCGCTCGGAATCGCGCGCTGGCAACTCTTTTTCCCAATTGAACGCCAGGTGCAGGAAAGTATCTGCGGCCTCATCAATCGTCACACCCGCATTGAGCGCGAACTCGGGCGGCAATGCGCCAGTGTCATTGACCACATCAACAGCGTGTTGCGCATGATCCAGCGCCTGCCCTGCGCCAAAATAAAACAACCGTGCGTCGCTTGGTGCGTTCGCCAGCACTCGCGCAGGTGCCATGCCGCCGTTCAGATCGAAAAAGAAGTTGCAACCGGCAGTAGGACTGGTTGAGGAAATAAACGCGCTCGAAAAATACGCAATCGCACGCTCGGCAAAGTTTTGCTTCACCGGCGATAAACCGCCCGTCGACGACACCCCCAGCATCAAGGTGCGCAAGAATTCCTGACGTATGGTGCCCTTGCCATGCGCACCGCCGTAAATATCGATCACATCATCCAGGTAACCACCGGACTGCGCCTGCTCGTAGAGTTGCACCACGGTACTCCAGTTACTGTCCCCCACATAGCCATACCGCATCAATATCCATTTGATCTGCAATACCTGGGCACGCATGGCGCGCGCCACCACCTGCGGTATTTTTTTGCGGAATGCTGACGCCACGTTTTTGTCCGACGTGGCTTGCGTCACGCAAACCAGATACGCATCGCCCAGCGCTTTCCAATAACCCGTTGTGGTGCGCCACAGCAGACCCTCCTGAAATTTCGCCTGGGGCTTTAGTGCCAGATACTGATCCAGCAGCCGTTGCCCATGACGCTTCAACGCAGCATCGATCAGATCAACAACTTCGTAACGGTGCATCAGCGAAAAATGATTCTCAGTCTCAATGGATTCCAGCCACTGCACGGCGTCCTGCGCCGCCCGCATCGAATCCTCAGCCGGTATTGTGGCGAGGGTTTCTTTCACATACGCCAGATTCGCCATCGGATGCTCAGGCGCGTCGGCCCCACCCAGCCATTTCAGCATAAAACCCTCACTCCACCTTGTGTGCGCTCAATTCGATCAGTGTCGCACCTTAATTTAGTCGCGCTTCCCATTGGCGTGCACCCTTATACGCAATTTCACCAGCGATTCCATTACTTTGTAGCGCAGCCAATCGAAATCATGCCCGCTTTCAACCACGCCGCCGGGCTCCAGCACTACCGTCGCGGGGGGCTTGCCGTACATCGCCTCAATCGCATCGCACCCCGTCAATAGGTCGCGCCGCGCCACGATGTGCATACTGCCATTGGGCGACACTCTGGCACTCAGCAATATAACGTGCTGATGTTTGCCACCCTGCCCCAGGCTGGCCGCAGTACGCAGGCGCACCAACACCGGTAACTTGGAAATCAATTGAATACCAATGCGGTGCTGCCGATGCTCGTCACCTTTTACGCGGCGAATCACCCCCAGACTCCACGACGCATCCATCTCCGAGCGCAGCGCCACCAGCAGCCCTACGCGCAACCACTCACCCTTGCCAGCCGGCACCACCACGCCATAACCGCCGACACTCGCGTCCTCAGCAACCCACGAGTCGTACGACAGTGCTTCTGCAAAATCCAGCCCTTCCCCAATACCCGGCTCAATCGCCTCCAGCACGTTCGTATATCCGTGCACTACCTGCAAACTGATTGCCGTACGCCGCCGCTCATGCGTGCGGGCCGGCATATCCTTCGCCCAGTTAAAGCCCAGATGCTTTAATACACGCACAGCCATGGCGCCATCTGCGGCAGGCCCCAACTCAATGCCGGAAGGAATATTGCCGGTGCCGCTCACCATCGCGTGCATTGCCTGCACCGCCTGCCGCGCCTCGTTCACGTCAAAGTAACGGGTGGCGGCTGTCACAGGGGTGGAGCGCATCAAGCGCAATGGCGGACGCGCCTCTGCCAGATTAAAACAATAATCACAACCATCCCACGACTTGCTGTCATAGCGGAATTTCGGCGTGAGCTGCACCACCAGCCGTTCTGCGACATCCTGCTCCACCGGTGACAAACCACTGGGCGACGACGCCCATAGCATCATGGCACGCAAAAATTCGTACGCCTGCGAACTGGTTTCACTCGAACCCGGATACAGCTCAATGGGCTTGTCCACCGCGCCTGCGGCTTCAGCCAGCAACGCGCAACGGGCAAATTCTTCCCACAGGGCGGGACGCACCACCCCGTAATGTATCAACACCCATTTCATTTGATGACGCAAGGCACGCGTGGCGCGCGCTGCGATCACCGGCAACTGCGACTTGAAACCGCCAGAGACACTTTTGATGTCGCTCGCCTGATCCACGCAAACCATATAGCTGTCACCCAGCAGCGTCCAGAAATCCGACAGCGTTTTCCACGTGCGCTTTTCCTGGGTGCGGTCAGCATCCGGCAGCTTCACAAAGGTATCGAGCAGGCGCTCCTGCGACTTGCGCGTAGCGATATCCAGCATACTGATCAGTTCAAATCGCCGCTCAATTCTGTAGGCTGCGGTTTCATTGATGGAGCCGAGCCAATAGCTGGCGTCCTCTAGGGTCTTCCACGGATCCTTGTACGGAAAAGCTTCAACAATCGCCCTGGCCCTTTTGGCGTCCGCCAACGGGTGATCAACCTTCTCACCCCCAGTAAGCCAACTCAGCATACGCACTCCTGCCGCGCAAAATAATATCGAATCACTGCACCTGATTGGCTTATTTTAATGCGAATACGGAAAACGCTAATCACCTTTCTCTGCGCCCTGCTCCGGCCAATTCTTGATGTAGCGCTTGAGCAAGCGATTTTCAAAGCTCGCTTCCTTGATCGCAGCCTTGGCGATATCGTGAAACGAAATCACACCGAGCAACTGCCCGGCATCCACTACCGGCACATAGCGCACGTGCGCCTGCGTCATGCGATCACGCACACTCTCAGAGGTGTCATCCAGCCCGCACACCAGCGGCTCATGCACCATCACCGCGCTGACTGGCAGATCACTGAGATTGCCCTGCTGCGCATCCAACCCACGCAACACTTCGCGAAAGGTCAACATGCCGTCCATTTTGCCCTCGGCCATCACCACCAGCGAACCAATGTCATTTTTGACCATGGTCTCCACTGCATCAGCCACGCGGCCCTGCGGCGCGATACTGAAAATCGTACTGCCTTTGAGATTCAAAATATCCCGGATAATCATAAAGTTACGCTCCCGCCCGATTGAGCCTGAAAGCATCTTAACGCACCCATCATGGCGTGAAAAGGGCGAACGTTATAATTGCGCCGCCATCCATCCAAAAGAGAAATCCTAAAATGACCCAACGCATACGCGGCATCACCGACGAAGAAGCCACTGGCCCCACCAAAGACCTGTTCGACGCCAGCAACGTCATGCTAGGCCGCACTGCCAACCTGCAACGTATTTTGTCGCACAGCCCCATGCTGGTGCGCTGGTTTTTGCCGCTGGTTGCTGCGGTGCGACAGCCTAACGCCGGCGCAATATCCGACGTGCGCCTGCGCAACCTGTCGTGCCTGAAAACCTCCACCGTCAACAACTGCAATTATTGAACGCAACACAATCGAGTGCTTGGTCAAGCACTGGGGTTAACCGACGCGGAATTCGACGCGCTGCAAGCGAAAGATTATCTCGCCAGCCCGTTGTTCAACGACAAAGAAAAAGCCGTAATGGCATGGTCAGAAGCGATGACGCTCAACACCGCCAAACATGACGATGACGTGTGGAACGAATTGCGCAAACACTGCAACGAAGCCGAGATCGTTGAAGTGTCGATGATGTGCGGCCTGTTCAACATGATTAACCGGCTGAACGATTCGTTTCGCACCGAGCTTGAATCTGAGGAATACAACCGCCGGCAGCATAAAGCCGTGGGCGTGGATGCCAAGGCGCTGGAGGATTATGCTTGCAAAATTTGCGCGCAAGGCAAAAAATAATCACGGCGTAAATAGCACGGCACGTTCTGGCCCCACTTCGCACTGTTCAAGAATTAAGCGGAAGGGAAAACAATAAAGCGCAATCTATTTGCAGAATTCGCCGAAGGGATTGATGCGCGTACGCGCGCAACTCAATTTGTCGCGGGCCTTGTTTGCTGCTTGCCTGCTTATCAATGTAAGCCCCCTTGAAAATAGGGGGCAAGACTGCGCTAAGCCCAATGCAAAGGCGGCTCAGCTGATTTGGCTGGTGGCGAAATATCCTGATAGGTTAAGCGGCTGGCAGCGGCTTAGTCAAAACTCGAGCCGAACATAAATAAGTCAATAAAAACAGATAGTTATAGAGCTAAGTGTATGTTCCCATTGTCCCCTATCCACGGCGGAGCCTCAAACATGACTGACACACAAGAAATAGACGACGTTGCAGCTGAGTTTCGTCGTCATTTCGACCAGTATTATCTGGGGGTGATTCCTCGGCTTTTGAACGACGAAGGATTGTTCTTGGCCTTCCTTTCGATGCTGGCGGCAGTTGAGTGCTTGGCTGGAACATACATGCCGGATGACGGCACAGGAGCGCGGTTCAAGGCTTTCGTCTCGGCCTTTTTCCCAAAGACCTACCAGCCGCACGTGGATCATCTCTGGAAGTTCAGAAATCGCATGGTGCACTCCTTCAATCCTGCCCCGTTTATGATTCTCTGTCACAACTCGCGCATTCATCTGTGCGAGGCTGACGGTGTGTGAATACTCAACGCCGAAGATCTATACGCCGATGTTGTGACGGCATCCCGGGCCTACTTCACTGCACTGTACGACGATCTGGATCTCCAGAAGCGCTTCGAGAAACGCGTAACATCAGATGATGGCGGAAGGCCAATTTCACGTCAGATCACGGAGTCTGTGAGAACAAAAACCTCCCCCGGTCTAACAATCAGTGTCGGCGGTCGGTGACCCACAAAGCGCGAGCGCGCAGGCCGCATGCCAGATAAAGTCACAACGCATAAAAGACAAATTACTTCACCAACCCCATGCGCTTCGCCGCCTGCATATAACCGCCCGTGAGTTCCTTCATAAACGCCGGGCTTTTGTCGAACGGAATATCGACAGCCTCAAATCCGCCGTCGGCCATCCACTTGAGAATGTCGGGGTCTTTGTTCAACTCCGCCATCAAGTCAGAAACTTTTTTGATCACATCGCGCGGAGTTGACTTTGGTACTGCCACGCCGCGATACGCGCCATCCACCCATTTGTAGCCTAGCTCCTTGAAGGTCGGCACATCAGGGAACGCCGGATGGCGTTTGTCGAGCGCCACTGCCAGCATGCGCATACGCGCGCGCTGCTGCATCGCCAGTGGCACATACGACATTGCGCCTGAAACATGTTTGCCGATGATCGACTGAATCATGTCGCCGGTGCCTTTGAACGGCACATAGGTGGTTTTGACGTCGGCGAACTGATTGAATTTTTCGTGCGCCACGTGGTTGGCTGAGTATGTAGCTGAGCCTGCAAACGTCAGTTTGCCCGGCTCTGCTTTGGTGGCTTTCACCAGATCGGCGAAGGTTTTGTAGGGGCTGTCCGCCGCCACAATCAGCGCATCGGCGGTGTAGTGAAACCAGTATGCGGGCGTGATGTCGTCCGTTTTGTATTGCACCTGGCCTTCAAGCGGTTGCAGCACAATATGGGGCAAATTGCAGCCGACTATCGAGTAACCATCTGCCGACATGCCATTCAGCGCCGACCACGCAATGCCTCCGCCCGCACCCGGCTTGTTCACCACGATCATTTCGTGTTTATATTTTTTGCGGAAAATCGTTTGCTGCCAGCGCGCCTTGATATCGGATTCGCCACCTGCAGCGAAGGCAATCACGTACTGAATGTTTTTTTCGGGGTAGGCGGCATGGGTTGTCAGCGTTGCGCCAGACAGTGCGAGCGCGCTCAATATCGTCAATCCGTGCTTGAATCTCACGCTTGGCCTCCTAACCTGAATTTTGCATAAAAAGGGCAAAGAACACCGTAAGTGATTGGTACAATGTGAGTTATCTAGAAACACATTCGTCAACACAAACAGGTCTTTGCCACTATGGATTCTACGCCAGAACAACTGCGGTTTGCTTCGATTCCGGGCTGCA
>CANKUB010000054.1 GCA_947486575.1 Betaproteobacteria bacterium
GATGGCAAAGACATCAATACCAGCATAGGCGTAGACCGCATTCTGCCGTACCGCTTGTACGTCCCGAAAAACTACAGCCCTAATACGCCGAGCAGGTTTACGTTCATGTTGCATGGCGGCACCGGCAATGAAAATGCCCCCTTTGAACGGCCGAATGATCACCTTAAAAATCAGCCGACACCGATGCCCGGCATTTTGACTTTCGAAGACTATGCCGACCACTTCAACTACATTGTGCTGTCGCCGAACGGCTGGACGCGCAACCCGGTTTGGGGCAGCGGCCCAGGCGAGCAGGCGATGCTGCACACGTTGAACCTGGTAAAGCAGCGCTACAACATTGATGCAGAGCGAATGTTCATCTTCGGCAATTCAGCGGGTGGCGCAGGGACGATGAATTTTGTGTTGCGACATGGGCACCTGTTCAAGGCAATGGCGCCCACAGCCCCTGGCGGCAGCAAGCCGTTCGCCACCAGCATGAAAGGCATCATTCTCGACATGCCGACGTTGTTGTCCTGCTTTGCGGCGGATGTCACCGTGTTTTACGTGGATAACGCGAAGAATACGTGCCAGCCGTGGTATAAGCAGAACGTCAAGGGCGTACTGCGCAAAACGACGATGGTCACTATCGAGAACGGCCACCACTCATACGGCCCCGCATCGCTTTACCAGATGACGTTCGACTTCTTCGAGCGGGCGCTGGACAAGCGACAGCCCGCAAACGTCTCGGCTGTGCGTTTCGCGCTGAACCGCGCTAGCGCTACCGTCACCACGGGCGGCGTTATATCGACGGTACAACTGGGTAGCGCACCAACGAAGCACAGCGGCACGATCACCGTCGCTCTGGACGACCTCGCAAAAATTTACGGCCCGACAGACTTCAAGATTTACGACGTGTATGCCTATAACCGTGCACCGTCAGATTTGGTTTCGGTCAAGACGGTCACCTACAACCGCATGGCGGTTAACATTAAACCGGGCGAGCGTTTCCTGCGCGTGGGCGGTGCAATCCACGCCGGGGATACCACCGGACTCACCACCAAATTAGCCGCGAATGACGCGCGCATCGACAAGCGCACGCTATCCGTTGCTGCGCATAACGTGAATGGCAAGCTGCACGTGCCAGTGGTTGAATTCATGCAGTTGTTCGGCAAGGCAGTCACCATTGGCCCCGAAGTATCTATTGAAAAATAATGCAATAAAAACAATAGGTTACAAATAGTTCGGCGCCACCTCCGCACCCTGCGGGGCGTCAGTCAGTACGCAAGCCCGCGTCCTTGATTACCGCGCCCCAGCGTGTCATTTCTTCCTGCAAATACCGTTTGAACTGCACAGGCGGCCTGCCTTCGACTTCAAAGCCTGCGCCCTGCAATCTGGCGGCCACATCCGGCTGTTTGATCACAGACAACACGTCCGCGTAGATGCGGTCGATCAGCACTTTGGGCGTGCCAGCCGGTGCCAGCAATCCATACCAGCCATCGACGACGCATCCTGCCAGGCCGACTTCCACCACACTCGGTACATCGGGAAGAATGCCTACCCGTTTCGCGCTGGTCACCGCTAACGCACGCAAGCGATTGGCCTTGACCTGCGCCAGCGCTACACCCGGTGCGGTGAACAACAGGTTCACTTCGCCACTGACGATTGCAGCGATTGCGGCGCCAGCGCCCTTGTACGGTACATGGATAAATTTGATACCGGCGACACGCTGCATCAGCATCATTGACAAGTGCCCGCTGCTACCCTGCCCTGAAGAACCAAACGTAAGTTTTTCAGGCTGCTGTTTAGCCAACGCCAGTAGTTCCTTTACCATGCGCACATTCAATGATGAGTGCGCCACAAGCACTACAGGAGTTGATCCCACAATGCTGATGGGCTCAAAATCCTGCGGCGTGTTATAGGGTAATTTATTGATTAAAAAAGGGTTTGTTGAGAACCCTGTGGTAACCAGCAACATCGTGTAAGCGTCCGGCGTGGCCTTGGCAACGACATCCGTGCCAATAATGCCGCCAGCGCCAGCGCGATTGTCGATCACCACCTGCGCGCCCCATTTTTCAGTCAGCCGCGGCGCCAGTATTCGCGCCATCACGTCCAATCCGCCGCCGGGCGTTGATGGCACGACAATTCGTACAGGGCGTGCGGGATATTTCTCGGCTTGAGCAAAACACTGCATTACCGCGCATACACTCAGCGCCAAAACCGCTATAACATTCTGCGTGCGCATGGCCTTCCCTTACATTGGCAACTCGTCACTGGTTTTTGCGATATTCGCCTGCGCGTACTGCCAACAACGCCGGCATTTGTCAGTAACTGGAGCCGCGTGACTGAACGATAAGTGGCTATCAGCGACCTTTGAAAAACGGCACCACGGTATCCACAAACAGTTGCGGTGTCTCCAGGTGCATGAAATGGCCAGTGTCCGCGACGATATACTTTGAACCAGCCAGCGCATTCGCCACGCGTTGCGCTTTTTCAGGGGTACGCAGCGGATCATAGGTGCAACCAATGACCAGTGTCGGCGCTGTGATTTTCGTGTAGGCCGGCGTCAGATCCGCCGTGCTCATCATGATCGCCTGCGCCTTGAACGAGGCTGGCGTATTGCATACCCAGCGTGATTGATAACGCTTGAAGCGCTCACGATCCAGCGCGCGCATATTCTCAGGATAAGAGCGGTCGTGGCTGGCTTGCATCGAGACGCGTACGCCTTCCCGTTCGACAACGGCGGCACGGTCCAGACTTGACGCACTGCGCGCCCCGTTGTGACCAATGTTCGGGCTGGCAATTGCCAGCTTCGCCACACGCGCAGGAAAGCGCGAGGCGAACCCTACCGAGAAATCCGCACCCATTGCGCACCCGGCCATATACACCGGGCTGGTAATTTTAAGCGCATCCAACAGCGCAGCGAGATCCGCTACCACGCCTTCAAACGTTAGTTCACGCACCTTCTCCGAGAACCCGAAACCGCGCTGGTCGTAGCGCAGCACGCGGAATTCCTTTTCCAGCGCAGGCAAGGCATCGTCAAAACTTTCCAGGCAGCCACCGGCCTCGTGTACCAGAACGAGCGTGTCTTTTCCCGACCCGCTCAATTCATAGCGCAGACTGGCTCCATTCGCTTCAATCCAGGGCATTACACTTCCCCTTTCAGAGCATCGACTGTCCAGGACGCTTCATGTAGATATCCTTGATACCGTCCGCAGTCCAGCAGGCCAGCATGCCGATGGTTTCCGTCGGACCTACCGCAGCATTCTGCGGATACGCGCTGCCGCCAACCACAAACAGGTTTGGCACATCCCACGATTGCAGATGCTTGTTCACCACGCTGGTGGCGGGATCTGCACCCATTACAGCGCCGCCAATATTATGGGTGCTCTGGTACGGAATGATGCTGTATTTGGTCGGCACCGCACGCGCGGCGTAGCTTGTCGGCGACATGGCTTTCGCGATTTCGATGCAGCGTTCGTTCATGAACTTGAGCATTTTCTGTTCGTTTTGATGCCAGTCGAACGTCATGCGCAGCAGCGGCAGGCCATTGGCATCACGGTAGGTGGGATCGAGATCGAGATAGTGCTGGCGGTAGCTCTGGCACGAGCCGTGAATACCGATGCTAAAACTGCGGCGGTAATTGTGCGCCACCGCCTTTTTCCACGCACCACCCCAGCGCGGGGTGCCGTGGGGCACCGGCTTGGATTTGATCGGCGTGGCGCCGGGGCTGGATACCGCTATATAGGCGCTGCCCACGAAGCCGAGGTCGGAGCGGTCGAGTTCCTCTCCATTGAAATCGTCAAATTGGGTGCTGGTCATGCCGCCACCGATGAACGGATTGAACTCGCGGTCATCAAAGAAGACCTCGACCTTGCCGCCAGTTTGATAGGAGTAATTGCGGCCCACTACGCCGGTGCCGGACTGCGGATCATAGGGCTTGCCGATGCCAGACAGCAGCAGCAGGCGCGTATTGTTGAAGCAGTAAGTCGACAACACCACGATGTTGGCTGGCTGCTCCACCTGCTGGCCGCGCGCATCGATGTAGGTCACGCCGGTGGCTTGTTTGCCGGTGGAATCGGTGTTCACCTTGATCACATTGCACAACGGGCGCATTTCGAAATTTTCTTTTTTCATCAACGCGGGAAGCACTGCGGTCAGTGGATTAGCCTTTGCACCGGCCGCACACGCATGGCTGCTGCAGAATCCGCCGCGCTGGCACTCACCCATCATGACCTTATAAAGATTGGTATAGTCGCGCGTCATGGCCGCAGCGGGCCCAGGAAAAGGGTGGTAACCCAATTCCTTTGCGGCCTTGGCAAACATTGCGCCCTGCGGCGTGTGGCGCGTCGGCGGATTAGGGTACTCGCGCGAGCGTGGACCTTCAAAAGGATTGCCACCGGGCTGGATTTCTCCGTTCAGATTGCCAGCCTTGCCGCCGACACCATAAATATGCTCGAACTGATCGTAGTAAGGTTCCAGTTCGTCGTAGGTGACGCCCCAGTCCTGACTGGTGCAGTCGGCCGGGAAGAAATTCTTGCCGTGACGCTCGGTCATGCGGCTGCGAATTTCAAAATCATAGGGCAAAAAGCGCCGCGCATTGCAACCCCAGTGCGCCGCCGTGCCACCAACGATTTCACCAGGCTTGAACGAACCAAGCTCACGCATCGGCAGCGCAGTCTCACCCATGTTGTTGCGAAAGGTGATGGTTTCACGCGACAGGTTCTGAAAAATATCGCTATGGCGGTCGAACTTCAATTCGTCATGCGTATACGGCATGACGAAATCGTGCTGCGGTTCAATCATGCGGCCACGCTCGATACACACCACATTCAGTCCTGCGTTGGCCAGTTCCATGCAGATGATTGAACCGGCGACGCCGCTGCCCACCACCACTGCATCGACCGGCTTTAGTTTGGTAGTCATGTTATTTGCTCGCGGTCGATTTAATGGGTTTGATCATGATGTGCTTTGCATAGCCCTGCGCATCGACTTTTGCCTGCTGCGTCTGGATGTCGAGAATGCTCACTGGTTCTGCACGATAGACTTCTGGATTGTCGATATGCGCGTTGTAAGCCCCCGATGCAACGCCCGGAAAACCCACCAGCTTCCAGCCTACTTTGTCACGGTTGCCGCCATACAGCGGGTCGGCGAAAAAACCTTCCTCGGTATTGCGCCAAAGCAGATCAAAGAACAGTTTGCTGGAAAGTGACGGCAGTGCAACCTTGCCGTGCTCCAGTGCCTGCAGTACTTCATCTTGCTGCGCCGCAGTCAGAAACTCGAAGTTCTTGCCATATTGTTTGCTGCAGTATTGGTTGGTCTCAAGAATTCCGACGTGGTAAATCTCCTGTGGCGTCAGCCGCGACTGAAAACCCTGCTGTGGTGTGCCTTCCAACCACGGCCCGGAGCGGTAATTGCGCCCGTGCGTGCCCCACACGCTGCACAACTGCCGATCGATGTAGTACGTAACATCGGCGTCTTTCCCGCCAGGCCCCAACTCGTCGGGCGGAATCAGGCGGTCAACCGCCGCGTTGAGAAAGCCAATTTCCGGTTGTGTCAGACAGCCGTATGCGTGTGGATTGTTGGATGCACTCATTCCTGTTTCTCCGTGAATAGGGACTTTTGCGAAAGGCAACAGTGTCGCGGTAAAACGTACGCCGCAGTGCTGGAATTATAACGGTCAATGCGTCGTCTGGCGCGCACGCTATCGATCAACGCTATTGAAATCCGTCGTTCACAATCTGAACGGATCACGCAGTAATTTCAGGATTGCTATTGCAGCGCAAGTCCGGCGTCTTTCACCACCTGTGCCCAACGTTTGGTTTCGGTGCGTGTAAACGTGGCAAATGCCTCGCGACTGGTCGGCTCGGCATCGATCACCATTTCGGTCATTCGTTGCTGTACGTCTGGTGCCAGCAACACTTTACTGAGGTCTGCGTGTATTTTATTGAGCACCGACTCCGCGGTGCCTGCAGGCGCACATACGCCGTACCACGAAGTCACCTCGAAGCCCTTCAGGCCGGACTCGTCCATGGTCGGCGTTGTGGGCAATTGCGCTGCGCGCTTCAGACTGGTAACCGCAATCGCCCGCGCGCGGCCAGACTGGATCGGCGGCAGTAATGCGGGAATATTAGAGATCGCGACCGGCACCTGCCCGCCGATAAGATCTGATATCGCCTGCGGCGCGCCTTTGTAGGCGATGTGAACGACATTGGTCTTCGCAAGCGTATTGAATAATTCCATACCCAGATGCGGGGACGTCCCTGCCGCCGACGAGCCATAACTGAGTTTGCCAGGATTGGCCTTGGCGTGAGCGATGAATTCCGCAACTGTGGTTACAGGCAGACTTGGATGGACGATCAACACACTCGCCGTGGTACCTATGCGCGTTATCGGCGCAAAATCGCGCGAGGGATCGTACGGCAGCTTCGCATACAGTGACCCGGCAATCGCGTTGGATGCGATGTTGCATTGAAAAAGGGTGTAACCATCGGGGGCTGCGCGCGCTGCGATCCCCGCGCCCACCGTGCCACCTGCACCTGAGCGATTGTCTACAATCACCTGCTGGCCCCAGATGCGACTGAGTCGGTCAGCCATTAACCGCCCGACAATATCGGGCGAAGCACCCGCCGGAAACGGCACAATGTAGCGCACCGGTTTGGATGGGTACGATTGCGCAATCACTGCCGTGGGATTCAGCCACCAAGGTGCCAGCGCAGCAGTGGCTATCAGCAAGGATTTCACATGCAGCATTGCACTCCCTTTCACAACGAAGCTACAAGTTGCAGACACGCTATGCCGGCGATCGCTTCATGCGCGACTAATGCCTCTTCAAGAAAAATCGTAACTTATTGTTTTATATAAATAATTTATAAACTTCCAAAAACTACGTCAGCGCTTTTTTATGCCGAGGCAATGCCAGCGCCAGCGGCAGACCCAGAATACCAATCGACATGGAAGCGATCAGCGACCAGGTGTAACTGCCAGACATATCAAACAAGCCGCCCCCCAGCCAGCCGCCGAGCGCCATGCCGGTGGTGGCAGCCACCATTTCGACAGAATAAATCGTACCCAGCGGGGCCGATGCGCCAAACAACTGCTTGTTGATAATCGGAAATCCAACCATCTCGCCGCCGTAGCACAGCCCAAACATCACCGCGAACAGATAGAACGCCCAAGCTTCGTTAGCAAATAGCAAAATCAACACCGGCAGACTCTGCCCCAGCAGCGAAATGGAGAGCACAGTGCGCCCGCCTAGCCTCTCCGCCAGCACCGAGAATGTAAACCGGCTGATCACCGAAGTACCGGCTATGGTGGCCAGCACACCAGCCGCTTCCACCCCCGGGATGCCTTTGAAAGTCGCCATCGACACCACATGCGCAAGAATAATCGCGTGCGCCACGCAACCGATGTGGTGAATGCTCATCAGTTGCCACACCATCGGCTTGCGGAGAATCTCACGCAATTTCATCGGCTGCGCTGGCTTTGTGGCAGTAGTCGACGTTGTCTTGGACGTATCCTCTGCGCCATACGCCTTGAGCCCCTTGGCCTCCGGGCTGTTATAGATAAACAGCGAAAAGAAGGCCAATATGCAGCCCACCACGATGCCAATAACCGTAAAAGTGTTTGACCAGCCGCGAGTCTCCAGCATCCAGCGAAACAGCGGCGCGAATATTACCGGACCCAGCCCCTGCCCGGCCCAATAAATGCCCAGCGTTATGCCCACATGCCGGTGAAACCATCGGGTCATTATCACGGGCAGTAGCACGCTGAATGCGGCGTGGCCGAGCGAGCCCACGAACAGACTGTAAAACAAATAGAATTGCCAAAGCTCGGTGATGGTGCCCAGCAATACCGTGCCCGTGCCAATCAGGATGGATGCTCCCAGCATCAATGCGCGCGCGCCATAGCGATCACCCAGCCAGCCCATCAGCATCACTGCAGGCAGCCCGACAATGAACGCGAGTGAATAGGCAAACGAAATTTCGCCGCGCTTCCAGCCAAACTGCTGCACCAGCGGATCGATAAATACGCCGAATGATCCCTGGTCCGCACGGCTCACAATATTGAGTACGCAGGCCGCGCCTAAAATCACCCATCCATAGTGAAAACTATATTTTTTGATATGCGCCAAGAGCCGAGCCGCTTTCGAATGTTATGTTATTTGCGGGGAATTCCCTGTGCTGTCACGCTATAGTAGCATCCCGTATCTGCAACTGTCGGCTTGACGCAGCGATGAAAATCCTGATAGCAGTATCGTTGTTCGTCTTACTTGCTGGACTCGCCGCCGTGGAATATTTTCACCACAGTATGGATCACCACGCGCACGAACCATCCACGCAGACGGCGCCCAAAGCAAAGGCGGAAGAGGCACGCGAACTGTATCGGCAGCACATGCGGAGTCACCAATAGTACGACCAGCGCCTATGCCACCAGTTTGCCACCAGTTCGGACTATTATTACCATTCAACTGGGCTATAAAACGCGCTAACTAAACACAACCGGGGAAATGAGCATGAATAGCAGAGTCGCGCTGTACGGCGCAGTCGATGACGAACTCACGCACTACGATGTCGATGTTGATCATGCGTCACTGATCAAACGCGCCACGGTAAAGGCTCCAGCGAATGTGCAGTATGCCTGGCCGCACCCGTCGCGACGCTTTCTGTATGTGGCAACCAGCAATCGCGGCCACGGACTGAAGGCTGATTGCAATCACCTGAGTGCGTGGCGCATTGATCCGCATTGCGGTGCGCTGTCGCCGCATGGCGAGCCGCAAACCCTGCCACATCGCGCGGTACATATCTGCGTGAGCCCTGACGGCGGGTTTGTATTAAGCGGTCACAATCTTCCGACCAGCAGTGTCACGGTCAATCGCATCAATGACGACGGAACGCTGGGCGCAGCGGTGATCCAGCCGCTATCGCTTGACTGTGGCCCTTACCCGCATCAGGTAAGGATGACGCCATCGGGCCGCACCACCATCGTAGTGGATCGCGGCAATGCCGCGAAGGACGGCAAGCCCGAAGACCCCGGCGCGTTACGGCTGTTTCACTTCAACAACGGTGTGCATGAACCACTCGATGTCATCGCACCGAATGGCGGGCGCGGCTTCGGCATACGACACCTGGATTTTCATCCGACCAAGCCCTGGGTTTATATATCGCTTGAAATCCAGAGCGTGCTCAATATGTTTCGTATGACGGGCGATACGCTTGAACCGCAAGCGGCTTACGTGCGTGATCTGCTGGCGGATCGCGCCAACGTCAAACCACGGCAACTCGCCGGTACCGTACATGTGCATCCGTCAGGCAAATTTGTCTACTTTGCAAATCGCGCTGACTGGACAACAGACTACGAAGGCCAGAAAGTATTCAATGGCGGCGAGAACAGCATTGCCGTATTCGCCATCGATCAGCAGAGCGGTGAGCCCACGCTGATTCAACACGCCGACACGCATAACTATCACGTGCGCACCTTCAGTTTCGACCCCAGCGGCAAGATGATGATCGCGGCCAGCATCAAACGCATGCATGTGCGGAAGGACAATACGGTCATCACCGTTCCTGCCGCGATGTCAGTGTTCAAAGTCAGCGACGATGGTCGGCTGCAGTTTGTGCGCCGCTATGATGTGGAGCACGGCGAAAGAACCCAATATTGGGTGGGGATGGTCGGTCTGCCGTAACGCACTGGGGGGCAACCTGCGAGTGCATTACGTCGCCGTTTACCTGATCGCCGCCTGTTGAATGATGCGCCGCCATTTTTCCACTTCGGCGCGCACCAATTCACCAAATTGCGCAGGCGTGCCACCAACAGGCAACGTGCCTTCCGCCAGCATGCGCTCGCGCACGTCAGGCAATTTCAGCACCCGGTTGACGTCCTGATTCAGCCGCTCGACGATTGCTGACGGCGTGCCCGCCGCAGCGCTGATGCCATACCAGCCACTGACATCATAGGGGCCGGTCAGTCCGGATTCCTGTACGGTTGGCAAATCCAGCCCTTGAATGCGTTCCGGTGCCGTTACCGCCAGCGCTCGAACGCGTCCCGCATTCATGAAGGGCTGCGCTGTCATGCGTGTCAGGAACAACATGGCAATGTGGCCGCCAGCCACATCTGATAATGCGGGAGACGCGCCTTTGTAGGGGATATGCGTCATCTGTATGCGGGTTTGCACAGCCAGCAGCTCGCCTGCAAGGTGCAGTACGCCACCCGTGCCGGATGAACCATAGGTAATTGCGCCCGGCCTTGCTTTGGCAAGCGCGACCAGCTCCTTGATCGAACGCACGGGCAAACTGGGATTAACCACAATTATGTAGGGTTGCGAAACGACTTGTGAAATGGGCGCAAAGTCCTTAATCAGATCGATTCCGCTCTTGGCCCCCTGCAATGCCGCGTTCGTCGCATGTGACACGATCATCATGCCCAGCATGTGCCCGTCCGCTGGGGCGCGAGCCACTGCCGTCAAACCGATGTTGCCGCTTGCGCCCGGCCGGCTCTCCACCACCACGGACTTGCCCCAGGCCTCGGTGAGCTTTTGTGCAACCACGCGCGCCACCATGTCAGTGCTCGACCCCGGTGCAAACGGATTGATCAGTGTGACAACGCGGGCGGGGTAAGCGGCAGCGTCTTTTTGAGCAATGACGGGGGGGGTGGCCAGTGTCAACATCACGGCCACCACACTGGCCGCACCACCAGGAACGCGCTTAAGTCTGCAGTGCCGCATAAGTGGCCGCGCCGCGCTCGCCGCGTCCGCCCCGAAATTCACGCACCAGCTCAATCAATTCCGGCACATCGCGCAGACGCGCACCGCTTTCATTCATCATGCGTACCGGATCCTGATGCCGCTCCTCCTCTGTCCAAAGCGCCGGCGGCTTGGTAGCCTGTGCGCCCAAATGCGCACCCACACGGCGCGCCCGCGCTACCACGCGCGTTCCAAACAAATGCTGGCGCGTGTTGTAGCGCGACAGTGCCGTATCCAGATCAGCGCACTCGACCAGGGCATCGGCCAGGCATTCTGCATCCAGCGCAGCCTTGGTCACGCCCATACCCACATGTGGCCGCGCCACGAATGCAGCATCGCCCAACACAACGGCGCGGCCTTGATACAGACGTGGCGATGCCAGATCAAATATCGCCTGAAAAAACGGCTGCTCCGTCAGTTCGATCACTTGCACACACTGAGGGGCCAGCGCCTTGCGTGCGGCAGCCAGCATTTCAGCAATCAGCGCCGGGCGGATGAGCGCTGGCGCAATCGCCATACCGTGGCAATGGCCGGAAGCATCCGTGCAATGCGCAGCCAGTCCCGCAGGCCCGTCGCTGCTGGCAACCGGGTGATACCACACCCAGTTATAGGCACGGTGGCCAGCGCGCACGTCGTTGTCCGGCCCCGGCACTGCGTACATGGTCATCGCGTCGCCATCGGGATAACACACGATATTGTGGGCAAATATCTGCCGATGCAATTCCGGCGGCAGTGCGGATTCCGCTACCAAACCGCGCCACGCGATATAGCCTGCGTAGTGCGGCTGTGCTCCCGGCAACATCTGCGCACGCACGGTGGAACGAATGCCGTCAGCGCCAACAATCAGATCGCCGCGCTCCGTGCTGCCATCAGAAAAGTGGGCGGTGACGCCTGAAGCGTCTTCTGTAAATGACGCCAGCGACTTGCCGAAATAATAGTCCTCAACCGGAAAAGCTTCTTTCAGGGCACGGTAGAGACGCCCCCACGAGCTCAGAATACGCGGGCGCGGCATGGTGTGCTGAATCCTGCCTATGCGATCAAGGCAAGTACGCGATTCCGGATGAACGCCGATAGACGCGTCTACTGTGATGCCAATACGGTGCATGATGTCGATCAGCTCTTCGTGCGTGCCGATGCCTGCGCCCCGACTCGCCAGGTCGTCGCCCACCCGTTCAAATACTTTCGCCTCCCACCCGACTGAACGCAGCATGTTCGCCGCAAGCAGGCCGCCAAGCGAGCCGCCGATAATCAGCGCCGTCGGTACCTTAGGCATCGAGGAAACTCCCGGAAATTCGATAGGGCATCAATATGGCATCACTTGGCAGCTTGTTTGGTTGCTGCTGCCCCGATCCAGGGTTCGTCCGCGATATCGAACAAACATTGCTCGAACCCTTTGAATTTGTCCGAGCGCTTCGAGCGATAATTCTTCGCTTTCTCGCCAGGGTCTTCAGGCAACTCGGAATACGGCACAGCGCCATTTTGCAAGCACCGATTTGCCGTGCTTTCGAGATCATCGACATACACGCCGAAGTGATGCGGCCCGGTGAAATCCATACCGCGATCCAGCTGATCCTGTTTGAAATACAGCACCGAAATATTGATCGCGCCGTCAGTCAACACCACGCCGCGCGCGCGTGGATTGTCGAGGCGGCGAATTTCTTCCCAACCGAAAACTTTCTTTAAAAAATCGGCCTGTTTTTCAGGATCCTGACTGGAAATCGCGAGATGTTGAATACGGGCCATATCAGTTCCTTTTATGTGACTGCGCGAGGCGTGTTACCACGCGATCATGAATATATCGCCGGGCCACTGACAGGTCAAACCAGAGTGCACCCAACTCGCCCCGGCTAATCACCCCGGATGCCCGCCTGTTTCAGCAAACGTCCCCATCGCATGATCTCGGCATTCACGTAGGCCTGAAACTGCGCGGGACTGCTACCGGTGGCTTCGCCACCCTCGCGCGCAAATTGCTCACCGACTTCCGGCATCTGCAGAACGCGTACGATCGCGGCATTGAGACGATTGACGCGTTCCGACGGCATCCCTGCCGGGCCAGTGACTCCTATCCATGAGTTCATTTCAAATCCGGGTAAGCCGGATTCTGCGATAGTCGGCAATTCCGGAGCGACCTTGGCGCGCACTCTGCTTGTTACCGCCAACGCCCGCACCCGGCCCGCGCGCATTTGCGGCAACGCTGTCGCCAGCGACGCAAACATGACCTGCACTTCGCCACCAAGAATTGCAGTCACGGCGCCTGCCGCTCCGCGAAACGGCACGTGAACGATGTCCACCGCTGCCATGTTCTTGAAAAGCTCGGCCGCAAGATGCGTCGACGACCCATTTCCGGCAGAACCGTAGTTCAGTGATCGCGGCCGCGCTTTCACCAGCGTCATGAACTCGCTGACTGATTTTGCCGGCACCCCGGGATACACTATCAGTGCATTCGCCGACACTGTCAGTTGTGATACCCCCGCAAAGTCTCTGGCAGGGTCGAAGCTTAAGGTCGCCGACATCACCGGACTTACCGCGAAAGCAATATTATTCACCAGCAGCGTATGGCCATCCGGCGCCGATCGCGCCACGATTTCGGAAGCAATATTGGTACCCGCTCCCGGACGGTTATCGATAATGCATTGCTGCTGCAAAGTGCCTGATAGTTTGCTGGCAAGCACGCGCGCAAAAAAATCCACACCACCGCCCGGCGAGTAACCCACCACCAGACGAACCGGACGTTCGCCCGCCGATTGCGCGATGCACACATTGGCGGCCATCGCTGCGCATAAGCCAGCACCCGTGATAACGCTGCGCGCAACAGCGCCACCGCGTCCGGGCATACGCCAAATGCACAATGCTTTGAACGGATTCACGCACGTCATTGCGGCACCTTGACCCCGGCAGACTGAACAATGCGTGCGTATTTCGTCGTCTCACTTTTCAGAAAAGCATCGAAACGCTGCGCTGTGCCTCCTTCAACAGACATGCCGGTCACTGCCAGACTCTTGCGCGTATCCGGCAAGTAGAGAATTCTGACGATCTCGGTGTTTATGATCGAGATCAACTCGGGTGGCGTGGTGCCTGGCGCCAGCATGCCGTACCAGTTGGTCATATCAAAGCCCGGCAGGCCGCCCTCGGCAATAGTCGGCAGGTCTGGCGCGAATTCACTGCGGCGTGACGACGTCACACTTAACGCGCGCAATTTCTTTTGCGCAGCCAGCGGCAGCGCTGTCGTGATATTCATGAAATACAGCGGCACCTGACCGCTGATGAGATCAACCACCGCTGCAGATGGCCCTTTGTACGGCACATGGGTCATGCGCACACCGGCCATGAATGTAAACAGCTCAGCGGACAAGTGCGGCAGCGCGCCGTGGCCTGGCGAACCAAAATTAAGCTCGCCCGGACGCTGCCGCGCCAGCGCGATCAATTCCTTGGTGGA
This sequence comes from Betaproteobacteria bacterium, assembly GCA_947486575.1. Classification (GTDB taxonomy): domain Bacteria; phylum Pseudomonadota; class Gammaproteobacteria; order Burkholderiales; family SG8-41; genus UBA5216. Next base: position 14,154 of record CANKUB010000054.1, read on the forward strand.
ATATACCGGCAGCGCCGGATTGACCACCAGCACCAGGGGCCCTGACGAGAGCAACGTCACCGCAGCAAGGTCGCGCGTCTGGTCATAGGGCAGGCTCTTGTAAAGACTGGGATTTGCCGCGTGACCCGCTGGCACCAGCACCAGCGTCAAGCCATCCCCAGCCGCCTTGGCTGCGAGCCCGGTTCCCAACGTGCCGTTACCTCCCACGCGATTGTCGACAATAGCCGGCTGCGAAAAGCGCTCAGTGTAGCGTTGCGCGATCACGCGGGCCACGGTATCGGTACCGCCCCCGGGAGGAAAAGGCGAAATCAGACGCAACGCACCGCGCGGAAATACCTGGGCCGCCGCTGACAAAGCAACCGACAACAAAATCAAAGATACAAAGCCGATGCAGCCTTTGGGTATCCAGTCAGAAGATATATCGTAACTAATTGTTTTTATATACATTTTACTGCGGCTGGATGTTCGCTAATTTAACCAGTCTGGCGGAGCTGGCTAACTCCGTCTTTATAAACGCGGCAAATTCCTCTGTCGTGCTACCCACTACTTCGCCGCCCTCCCCGGACAGTTTTTCCCGCAAATCCGGCTGGCGAACCGCCTTGACCAACTCTGCATTGAGTCTGGCGATGATATCTTTAGGCGTCGCTGCCGGTGCGAGCACGCCGTACCATGTCACGAACTCGTAGCCTGCAATTCCGGCTTCTGCCATGGTTGGCAATTGTGCCGCAGCACTAATGCGTTTGGCGCTGGTCACCGCCAGTGCGCGCAAACGGCCGCCTTGCACATGTGGCATCAATGCCACCAGATTGCCAAAACTCAACATCACCTCACCACTAAGCAGTGCTGTGGTTGCCGGCCCGGTACCTCGATAAGGTACGTGAATCATTTTTGAATTTGCCATTGCAGCATACAACTCGCCAGCTAGATGCCCCGACCCGCCGTTACCTGATGACGAAAAAGTCAATTCACCGTGCCGTGCACGCACAAGCGCTGTGAGTTCCTTGACCGACTTCACCGGCAATGACGGGTGCACTACTAGCACCGCTGGCACTATGGCCACCAGACAAACCGGCGCAAAGTCGCGTAGCGTGTCATAGGGCAGTTTGGCATACAACGCAGGATTGACAGTAAGCGGCCCCTTGGAGCCAATCATAATGGTGTAGCCATCAGGCGCCGATTTTGCGACGGATTCAGTGCCGTTGATCCCTCCACCCCCGGGCCGGTTTTCAACCACGAACTGCCGGCCAAAGCCCTCGCTCAGCTTTTGTGCCAGCGTGCGCGCCAGAATATCCGTGCCACCACCCGGTGCATAAGGCGAAACAAAGCGCACAGGCCGATTCGGATAGGGCTGCGCTATACATGTCGCGGCCAAAACCAATGCAACGACCATCCCTGCCCGTAGCCCGTTCACCAATACTGTCTCCTCGCAACCCCTTCAGGAAATGACCGAAGCCGCACGCAATTGCGCCATTTTTACTACATCGTACCCAGGCAGCTTGGAGAGCAATTCCTGCGTATGCTGTCCGGCAACCGGCACCGGGCCTAGAGCACCTGGCGTTTTAGATAATTTAATACTGAGGCCCGGCACGTGCATTTCGCCGGCGACCGCGTCTTGCACCTTGACCAACATTTCGCGCTCCCACATGTGCGGGTCTTTAACCACTTGCGGAATCGTCAACACCGGGGCTACAGGTATGCCGATCGCAACCAGCTTGTCGCAGATGTCATTGACCGTATGACGCTTGCACCATTCGGTCAGTACCGGGTTGTTGTGGCCGAACAGCGAGCCACCCGCGCCTTGCGGCGCATGCGTATCCTTGCCTATCAATTCGGCAAGGCGTTCTGTCAGCTTCGCCGTGACACCACCGGTGACTACCACCCAACCATCTTTCGCCTGATAAGGCAGACGCCCCGACTCGCCACCCTCTTCACCGCTATCAAGGTAATAACAAGCGGGAATTTCCACCATGGTCATGGCCGAATCCAGCAGGCACACGTCGATGATCTGCCCTTCGCCTGTCTGATCACGATGACGCAGCGCACCCAGCGCGCCGATGGTGGCATGCAGCGCCGTGGTGCGATCTACCAGCGAAAATGCGGTGCCCACAGGTCTGCCCAATGGCTTGCCGGTCAGCGTCATCAGTCCACTCATCGCCTGCCCCAGCGGATCGAATGACGGTCTGTCCTTATACGGCCCGGTTTGCCCGAAGCCACTGCAACGCACCAGAATAATATCCGGCTTGACCTTGATCAGTTCATCGTAACCGAGGCCCATCTCCTCTATGGTGCCAGGACGAAAATTTTCAGTCACGAAATCAGCAGTCTTGAGCAAATCAAAAAACACCGCTTTCCCTTCGGCTTTGCGCAGATCAAGGCAAATGCTTTTTTTGCCGCGATTGTAGACGCTGAAATAGACGCTTTGTCCTCTGACGATGGGCGCGGACTTGCGGGTTTCTTCGCCACCCAATTTTTCAATTTTAATGACCTCGGCCCCGAGGTCGGAAAGAATCATCCCAGCACGCGGGCCTGCCTGAAACCGCGCGAGTTCCAGTACACGAATACCATCCAAACAGCCAGCCATTATTCACATCCTTTCGTGGTGCTTGTTATCAATCGACCTGTGCGCCTGATACGCTGATCAGCTTTTTCCATTTTGCAATTTCCGCTTTGAGATAATGCTCAAACTCTGCCGGCGTGCTGCCCAACGGATCGGCCCCCTGGCGTGACATGGCATCGACAACATCGGCCGCGCGCAATTCCCGCAGGATTTCACCGTTCAGTTTACCGATCACCGCCGATGGCGTTGCCGCTGGCGCCAGCACGCCGTTCCAGCTCGCCGCTTCATAGCCAGCGACGCCGGATTCGGCAAACGTCGGCACGTCCGGCGCAGCGGCAGAACGTTTGATCGAAGTCACTGCGATGCCTTTGACTCTACCCGCTTTGATTTGCGGCAATGCGCCGGGCAATGATAAGAATAAAAGCTGCATGCGCCCCGAAATCACGTCTGTCATCATCACCGCTGAGCCGCCGCGATATGGCACGTGTGTGAGATTGATTTTCGCCATCAGATTCAGCAATTCACCTGCCAAATGCGAGGTACTGCCGCTGCCGCTGGATGCAAAATTGAGTTGCCCCGGTTTGGCCCGCGCCAGTTCAATCAAGTCGCTAACCGACTTTACCGGCAGCGCCAAATTTGCGACCAGCACCTGCGGCGACGTCGCCACAAGCGCAACGCCGGCGAAATCCTTGATGGGATCGAATGGCAGCTTTTTGGCGATGCCCGCGTTAACGGCATAACTTGCACCCATCATTAACAACGTGTAACCGTCGGGCGCCGCTTTTGCCACAATCTCCGAGGCAATGGCCGTGCCGGCGCCGGGGCGGTTGTCCACCACAAACTGCTGCGCCAAACTGTCGCCGAGCTTTTGCGCAACGATGCGTGCCATGATATCGGTGACACCGCCGACTGCAAAGCCGACGACGATGCGCACAGGCTTCGTTGGGTACCTTTGTGCGCTGGCGACCGACGCAGAACCAGCGGCACTCACCATCAGCGTCGCTGCCAGAGCAGCTCGAAGTGCCGGGTCACTACACTTTTCGTCAAACCATATCACGACATAACCTATTGATTTAGTTATATATTTTATAACATGGCGTCCATATTCTTCGGATCCTGCTTGAGCACCCCGCGATCAATACACCGCACCAGCTCGGTGACTGCGGCATGCGTCGGCGCTGGCACACCCACCTCGGCACCCTTTTCTGCGACCAGGCCATTGGTGAAATCGATTTCGGAGCGCCGTCCACGTGCGACATCACGTCCAACTGACGATTGCGATGGCTCCAGCAACGTTGCCATCCACGCGGTCAACCCTTCCTGTACGACTTTAAGCGCAGCGGCATCGCCACTATCTGCACCGACCCAGTTATCTGCTTGAATGCCCAGCACGGTGCCCAGCTTATATCCCTGTGCCCGGCCAACAGCGATAGCCTCCGCCGCGAGCTTGACTCCAATGCGATGCGCAGTGCCACGTTCTACATAGACAACACGATTGTCTAACCCGGTTGCACCCAATAGGCCGTGCGTGATGGTATTCGCCGTCAATTTGGTCCAGCGCTCGCCCCACAGGTTTTGCGTGACATTGGCGCTATCCACCGCGTTCAGGATTTTCGCCAGCTCGGTTGCACGCGCGGTCACCCGTCCGTGCACTTCCCCGACGCGGAACACCATATGATGATCGCCGCCCGGCTGCTGGTAGCGGCTGATGTGCCCGGCCTTGAAGCAATTCACGCTGATGGTGCTGATGATGCAGCCAACGGTCTTGCCCCAGCCCGCCACACTGGCAATGCGCTCCTCGTTGACGCCGTTCTGCATCGACACGATGAACCCCTGCGGCTTCAGGTATTGCTTGATCATCAGCGCTGCCCATTCGGTGTCGTATGACTTGGTACAGATGACGGCAATGTCGATCGGCTTGCGCACAAAGCTTTGCACCTCGTGCAAATGCATGGCCTTGACTCGCACCACATGATCGCCCTGCGATCCGCCCAGACACATGCCATCTCGGTTAATTGTATTGACATGCTCCGGCCAGGGATCAACCAGCGCTACGTCTTCACCTGCGCGCGCCAGATGCGCTCCCACGTAACCGCCAACCGCGCCCGCACCTACGAATACGATGTGCTTGCCCATGTGTTTTCAATCCTCAAGTAAGTGCTATTTTCAATTTCCGTGATTGCTATCGCGGCCTAGTCTGCCCGTATGCCTGCGCTTTTAACCACCTTGCTCCAGCGCTCCACCTCGCTGCGGATATACGCCGCAAACTCTGCGGGTGTGTCTCCGCCCGGCTCAGCACCGTCGATGACCAGCCGCGCGATGACGTCCGGTTGGCGTAACACCCCGGCAACGCTCGCGTTCAATTTGTCGACCAAGGCCGCAGGCGCGCCACTTGGCGCCAGCAGCCCATACCACGACCGAACCTCAAAGCCGGAATAACCACTTTCCGCAATGGTAGGCAGGTCCGGTACAACGGCCGCTCGCTTAGGACTCGACACTGCCAGCGCGCGCAGCCTGTTTCCTCTTACATGCTGGATGGTGGACGCAATGGAGATAATGCCCATCTGCACCTGCCCGCCCACCAGATCGATTACCGCTGGCCCGGCACCCTTGTACGGAATGTGCGTCATATCGACCCCGGATACGATCTTGAACAGTTCCCCGCCCAGATGGGCCGGGCCACCGTTACCCGATGAGGCGTAATTGATACGTGCCGATTTGCCTTTGGCAAAATTGACGAATTCGCGAACGGAATTCACCGGCATCGAGGGATGCACCACCATCAGATGCGGCTGTGAACCCAGTTGCGTAATCGGTGCGAAATCCCGCGCGAAGTTGTAGTTCACTTTGGTTAGGAGGGGATTGACCGCGAGAATCGTGGCGGAGCCTACCAGCAGCGTGTAGCCATCCGGCGTTGCGCGCGCCGCCATTTCGGCACCGATATTACCGCCGCCACCAGCACGGTTGTCGATCACGATCGACTGTTTCATGCTATCCGCCAGGCGCAATGCAATCAGCCGTGCCACGATGTCGGTGCCGCCGCCGGGCGCAAAAGGAATAATCATGCGAATGGGCCGATTGGGATAGTCCTGCGCGCGCGCTGCCGGGATTACCGATAACCCCATCAGCAACAGCCCGACCGTAGCGCATGCAGAAAGCCATCCGCTGAACCGCAAATCGTGTCGCGCAGATTCACGCCCTGTAGTCATGCACCGGCTCTTTCCTGCAAGAACATATTGAGATTGTGCATGCCGCGCTGAATCTCACCCCGTTCGACCTGCTTCACCAGAAGCGCTAGCGCAGCCTGTGTGGGTGCTGGCTGCCCCACCTGCTGCCCCATGGCGGCCACATAACCGCAGGTGTAATCAATCTCCGTGCGCCGGCCCTTCACCAGATCCTGGCCGACCGAACCGTAATGCGGTTCCTTTGAACGTTCCATCCATTTTTTCCAACCCGTCTCGATCTCGCTAAGCGCCGTTTCCGAACCGTCCGCAGCAGCACACCAGAGTGCTGGCGGCATACGCAGGATGGGTTCGAGGTCATGGCCCAGCGCCTGCGCCACGCGTATGGCCTCACCCGCACAGCGGATGGCCAGCAGGCGGGTTTGCGTATCCTGCATCAATTGATGATCGTGGATACCTGTCGCCCCAAGAATGCCGTGGTGCATCGAGTTCGTCACCAGCTTTGCCCAGCGTTCGCCCCAGAGATTGGTCGTCACCTTGGCGCTGTCGACGGATGACAGGACTTCTGCGATCTGCAGCGCACGCGGTGTCACACGCCCATGCATCTCACCCACACGAAAGACGGTATATGCCTCGCCGCCCGGTGTGCGCGCCCGCTCGATCACGCCCGGCCCCGTGGCGCTCACGCTGATGGTACTGGCGATGCACCCTATCGTTCTGTCCGCGCCGACAATGGCGGCTATTTCATGTTCATTCAGACTGTTTTGCACCGAGACGATACAACCGTTTTCCCGCAGATAAGGCTGGATCATTTTCGTGTTCCATGCCGTGTCATACGACTTGGTGCATACAAACGCGATGTCCACCGGATCACGAATCAGCGACTGCACCTCATGAAGGTGCATGGCCTCGGCAGGTGCCACGATGGAACCCAGCGGATCAGTGAGCCTAATGCCGTGCGCCTTGATTTGTTCCACATGTTCAGCCCAAGCATCGACCAGGGACACGCGGTACCCTGCCCGCGCCAGATGGCCGCCGATATACCCGCCGACAGCGCCTGCACCCATAACAACCATACGCAGTGCTTTTGAATCAGACATTTTCTTAGTCCTGTTTTACTTGCTGGTCAACAATGACTGCACGTTGGATGGATGCGGCGCCAGTTCGCCGCGCTCTATGCGCCTGACAACCGTAGTCAGGCCACGATGGATCGGTACCGGCACCCGCAATTCATCGCCCTTGTCCGCAATCAGGCCATTCACAAAATCAATTTCACAACGACGGCCGCCCAGAATATCCCGGCCCAATGAACCGTGCCCTTTGCGTCCCGACTCGGTTTGCCGATTGAGGTAGGCAAACAGTGCTTCCTCAACCACTTTCAGACTGTCTCCCGCTCCACGATCAGCAGCCACCCAGTACTCAAGAGGCAGCGAGATGATCGGCTCCATCTCAAACCCATGCGCCTGCGCCACAGCGATACCTTCCGCCGCCGCACCAATCAACAGGGTGCGCAGTGCTCTGTCACCGATAATCTGTTCATTGTTCAGTCCGGTGGCACCGAGTATCCCCATTTGCATGGCGTTAGTGGTCAGCTTGCACCAGCGTTCACCCCACAGATTCGTGGTCACTGTGGCGCCGTCCACATGACCCAGCATGCCCGCCAACGCCTGCGCGCGCGCCGTCACCCGGCCATGCAATTCACCCACACGAAACACCGGCCGGCTCGCGCCGCTGGGCGTACGATGACGTGTCAGATGCCCAGGCCCTGCCGTACTGACCCCAATGGTATTCAACACACAGCCCAGCGTGCGGCTGGCACCGGCAATTTGCGCAATCTGCGGCTCATTGATGGAATTCTGCATCGACACAATATAGCCTTCCGGTGCCAGGTAATCCCGGATCATCCGTGCAGCCCAGGCCGTATCAAAAGACTTGGTGGCAATAATGGCAATGTCCACCGGCGTTCGAATCAAGCGCTGAACCTCCGCAATGTGGAGCGCGTTGACGGAAAGATTGAAATCGCCTTGCGTGCCACTGACGCGCATGCCATGACTGCGCATTTGCTCGACATGTTCCGGCCACGGATCAACGAAAGTAACGTTGAATCCCGCTCGCACCAGATGGCCGCCTGTGTATCCGCCTACGGCGCCGGCGCCAATGATGACTGTATGTGGATTTTTTGTGTTCGACATTGCAGAATTTAAAAGGACGCTGTGATGCTCGACGGCTGCGTTGGCCTCATGCAGAATAGGCGCACAATGCTACCCGATTTCAAGGAAAGAATCCGCCGCCCAGGCTGGCGCTCCACATTGCGGCCACGCCTGCTGTGGTCTGCCGCGATGTGCCTGTTGTCCATGGCGTGCAACACAGATTCCGTCGCGCAGGCTTATCCCAACAAACCGCTGCGATTCGTATTGGGGTTTTCCCCCGGTGGCGCATCGGATATTGTCGCGCGCATCGTTGGCGCGCGATTGAGTGAAGCCGTGGGTCAACCGGTGGTGATCGATAACCGCCCTGCCGCGTCAGGGTCCGCTGCAGCCGCCATGATTGCCCGCTCGCCGCCGGATGGCTACACCATGCTGCTGGCGGCAACCAGCACGATGGCCGTGAACCCCAGCATGTACAGGAATCTGCCCTACGATTCGCTGAAAGACTTTACCTACGTCACCAACTTCGTCTCGATGCCCAATCTGCTGGTGGTACATCCCAATGTACCCGTGAAATCGGTGACTGAACTGATCGCCCACGCCAAGGCGGAAGGCGGCAAGCTGTCGTACGCTTCCGCCGGCATCGGCAGCGCCAATCACTTTACCGCCGAGATGTTCAGCTACATGGCCAAGATCAAGATGACGCATATTCCCTACAAAGGGGGCGGCCCGGCGTTGATCGATGTGACAGGCGGGCAGGTGCCTGTGATGTTCGCGACCATTGTCTCGGGCATACCTTATGTCAAGGCGGGCAGACTGCGTCCGCTGGGCGTAACCTCGGCAGAGCGTTCAACCAGCATGCCCGATGTGCCCAGCATTGCCGAGGCGGGCTTACCCGGTTATGAAAGCACGATCTGGTATGGCATGGTGATGCCCGCAGGCGTCCCCAAGCCGATTTTGTCGCGCCTTAGCACCGAGGTGGAGAAATTGCTCAGTGCACAGGAAATCAAGGATCGGTTCAACCTGCTGGGCGCCAATGTTTTTTTCATGAATCCGGAGCGCTTCACTGAATATGTGCGCGCCGAAATCAAGAAGTGGAACATCGTGGTCAAGGCTACCGGCATGCGGGCAGATTGAAATTAGGTAGCCGCAGCGATGTTCATCCAATACTATTGATTTTAATGAATAATTTTTTCACTGTCCTGAGCGTCATCGGACTGGCACTTGGCTGCGGTTTGTCACACGCGCAAAGCTATCCGAATAAACCCGTGCGCATGATCGTGCCATTCGCGGCTGGCGGCGGCACTGACATCGTTGCGCGCACCATGGCGCCGAAACTGACCGAAGCCTTTGGGCAATCCTTCGTCGTTGAAAATCGCGCGGGCGCAAACGCCAACATCGGCATGGATCTGGCCGCCAAATCACCGCCCGACGGCTACACACTGAGCTTCACTTCCAGTTCACTGGCCATCAATCCGAGTTTGTATAAAAAACTGACTTACGATCCGATCAAGGATTTCGCACCGGTGACGCTGGCGACGCTCATTCCCTTTATTCTGGTCACACATCCGTCGGTGCCGGTCAGTTCCGTGCGCCAACTTGTCACGTTTGCCACGGCGCGCCCACGTCAATTGAGTTATGCCTCATCCGGAGCTGGCAACGCCACGCATCTGTCGATGGCGCTGTTCGAAAGAATGGCGAAACTGCAACTGATCCACATCCCCTACAAAGGTACGGGCCAAGGCATTATTGATCTCATGGGTGGCCACGTGCAGCTGATGTTTGGCGCGATCCCTTCAACCATGCCGCAGGTGCGCGCGGACAAGCTCAAGCTGCTGGCGATTTCCAGCGCAAAGCGTTCCGTGGTACTGCCGTACACCCCCACGATCGCGGAAGGCGGCGTGCAGGGATATGAACTAACGTCGTGGTACGGTGCATTGGTCCCCTCCGGCACGCCAGTCGCCATCGTCAATCGGCTGAATGCTGAAATGGTCAAGGTACTCAATCAGCCCGACGTCAAGTTGCGCCTCACCGATGAAGGGGCGGAACCTGTCGGCAACACCCCGCAGCAATTCGCCACCTTCATTCTATCTGAGCGCAGCAAGTATGCTGAAGTAGTCAGCGCGGCACGCGTACCGGTTGAATAATCATATTGATAAAGTGTATTGCCTAGCAAGGAGTTTACCCCGTGGCCGCCATAACACCGAGGTCCATGTTCGAGAAAATCTGGGACAACCACACCGTAGCAAAAGATGAAAACAGCGGTGAAGCCCTGCTCTTCGTCGACCGGCTGATACTTACCGATACCTCCTCGTTTCACGCCTTCGATCACCTGCGTGCAGCCAGCTACCCGGTGCGGCATCCAAAAAAAATCTTCGGCGAGCCAGATCATTTTGCCGCAAGCCGTGGGGCAACGCTCGCCGACGTTGCTGACGAGGAACGCCGTACACTGGTGCACGCGCTGGGTGAAAACTGCGCCGAATTCGGTTTGACGCATTTCGGTTTGGGCGACCCGCGCATGGGCATTTCTCACGTGGTGGCGCCGGAACAGGGAATTACCCTCCCCGGCCTGTTTTTACTGTGTGGCGACTCGCATACCTCCACGCACGGCGCCCTGGGCGCGCTGGCCTTTGGCATCGGCGGTCAAACCGCGCATATCATGGCAACGCAATGCATCTGGCAGCGCCCACTGAAGAATATGCGCGTGTCCGTCGAGGGCTTGCGAGCGCCGGGCGTGACCGCCAAGGACGTGATTCTTGCCATCATCAACCGGCTCGGCCCCGCGGGCGGCTTTGGCCACGTGATCGAATATGCCGGATCAGCCATCCGCGCTATGAGTGTTGAAGAGCGGCTCACGGTGTGCAATATGTCCATCGAAGCCGGCGCGCGCAGCGGCATGATCGCGCCGGACGAGACAACCATTGCCTACATTCAGGGCCGGCCCTTTGCGCCATTCGGTGAGCAATGGGATAAGGCCGTCGCCTACTGGAAAACGCTGCCCTCGGATGAAGACACGCGCTTTGATCACGAACTCACGCTCGATGCTTCCACGTTGTCGCCGATGGTGAGCTGGGGCAACACCGCCGCTGACGTTGTGCCTGTAACCGGCCATGTGCCTGACCCCGCCACTGAGTCAAATACCGACCGCCGCAGCAGCATGGAGCGCGCGCTGGACTACATGGGCCTCAAGCCCGGCACAGCCATGCGTGACTTGACGGTGGATCAGGTATTCATCGGCTCCTGCACCAACGGACGTATCGAAGACCTGCGCGCGGCGGCAGCCGTCGTCACCAAAGCCAGGGGACAGAAAGCACGAGTGCCTGCGCTGGTGGTGCCCGGCTCAGGGCTGGTCAAGGCGCAAGCCGAACGCGAGGGGCTCGACCGCATTTTCAAAGCGGCGGGCTTTGACTGGGGGCATCCCGGCTGCTCCATGTGCGTCGGCACCAACGGCGACACCGTGGCGGCGGGCAAGCGCTGCGTATCGACCTCAAACCGTAATTTCGTTGGAAGGCAAGGCGCTGGCTCGCGCACGCACCTGGCCAGCCCGGCGACCGCCGCCGCATCGGCCTTGACCGGGCGCGTGACGGATGTGCGCGAATTCATGCAAGGAGACATCTGATGCAACCCTTCACCCAGCTCACGGCGATTGCTGCGCCGTATGACCGGCTGAACGTCGATACCGACCAGATCCTGCCAGCGCGTTTCCTGCTGAAACGCCGCACCGACCCGCAATATCCGACGTACCTGTTTCGTGATCTGCGTCTTAACGCCGACAGCACGGAAAGCCCGGATTTCGTGCTGAATCATCCGGCTTACCGTGCCGCTCAAATTTTTGTCGGCAATGCCAATTTTGGGGGTGGTTCCTCGCGCGAGGCGGCGGCAATAGCCTTCGACCGTTACGGCATACGGTGCGTTATCGCAGTGAACTTCGGCGACATTTTCTACAACAACTGCGTGAAGAACGGCATCCTGCCCGTGCGCTTGTCGGATGCCACCACAGCCGCCATCCGTAACCAGTTGCATGCCAAACCCGGCAGCACGCTGACGGTTGATCTGCCCGCGCAAAACGTCACCGACACGGAAGGCCATCAGCACCCGTTCGAGATCGACGGCTTCAGCAAGAGCTGCCTCATCGAAGGCGCGAGCCAGATCGATCTCACGTTGCGGCGTCTGCCGGAAATCGAAGCCTTCGAACAGCGCTATCGCGCTGCGATGAGCTGGGCGTAATGTAACCCATTATTTTTATATTGATACCTTTGCCGTGCAGACGGCAAATCCAACCGGAGAACCCCTAGATGGCTAAGACCAAACGTCCCACCACGCGCCTGCGTGAATTGCTGGCCCAGCCCGGCGTCGTCATTGCGCCCGGCGTGGCGGATGCACTCAACGCCCGGCTGGTTGCCGCCGAAGGGTTCGGCGCGATCTACATGACTGGCGGCGGCACCTCTGCCGTGCGTCTGGGCATGCCCGATGTGGGTTTGCTCACCATGCCGGAAATGGTCGACAACGCCGGACGCATCGCCGACGCCTGCGGGCTGCCCGTCATTTCCGACGCCGACACCGGCTACGGCAATCCACTCAACGTGCAGCGTACCGTCGTCGCCTACGAAAAAGCCGGTGTCGCGGGCATACACCTTGAAGATCAGGAACTGCCCAAGCGCTGCGGCCACCTCGCGGGCAAATCGCTGGTGTCCACCGCCGAGATGTGCAACAAGATCAAGGCCGCCTGCGACGCGCGCAACGACGATGATTTTTTCATCATTGCACGCACTGACGCGCTGACCGTCGAGGGCTTTGAAGCCGCGCTGGATCGCGGCCGTGCCTACGAGGCTGCGGGCGCCGACATGATCTTCGTCGAATCACCGCTGACCATGGACCACCTCACGGCAATCCCCAAAGCTTTTAAGGTCGGCACCCTGTTCAATATGGCCTCCAGCGGCAAGACGCCGTTTCTGCACAAGGCTGAACTCTCAAACCTCGGCTTCAAACTGGCGATCTACCCTAACTTTGCAATTCTTTCAGCGATTCCGGCCGTGCGGCATTTCCTGCGCGAACTGCGTGATAAAGGCACCGTCGGCCATCTGGTCAAGGACATGGCCACATTCACCGACTGGTTCGACATCGTCGGCATGGACGACGTGAAGGCACTGGAAGAAAAATATGGCCTGCCGGAAGAGAAACGTGCGCGCTATTGAGTATCGCGCAGCACTGATTTGCCTGTTGCTGGGCGCCGGCCCCATTGGCGCGCAAACCTATCCTGCCAAGGCGATACGCATGGTAGTGCCGATTGCCGCTGGCGGCACCGGCGATACATTGGCGCGCTTCGTAGCCGACCGGCTGACCGAAGCTTTCAAGCAGCAGATCATCGTTGAAAACCGTGCGGGCGCCAACGGCATCATCGGCACGGAGGCCGTGGCCAAGGCGGCGCCAGATGGCTACACCATTCTGGTCGCGTCCGCAGGCAATATCGCGATCAATCCGGGGCTCTATGGCGCGAAACTGCCGTTTGATCCAGAGCGCGACCTTGCTCCGATCACACAGGTGGCCAACACCACCCAGGTGCTGATCATGCACCCTTCGATTCCCGCAAAAAACATCAAAGAGCTGATCGCCCTGGCCAAAACCAATCCAAGCAAGCTCGACTACGTCAACGCCGGTAATGGCTCCACCCCGCATCTCAACATGGCGCTGTTTGCGAGTATGGCTGGCATCAAATTGAGCGGTATCGTTTACAAGGGCAGCACACCGGGGCGAGTCGCTGTGGTTGCCGGCGAAACGCCGTTGATGATCGACGGGCTGATACCCACTCTGCCACTGATCCAGAGTGGCCGCCTGCGCGCGCTCGGCGTCACCTCACTCAAACGCTCTACCGCATTGCCCGATGTGCCCGCCATCGCAGAAACCGTGCCGGGTTATGTTGGGGAAATCTGGTATGGCGTGCTGGCGCCTGCAAAAACACCCACCGACATCATCAACCGTCTCAACACCGCGATCGTCGCCGCGTTAAAGAACCCCGACGTCTCCTCACGCTTCGCCAAGCAGGGCGCCGATGTGGTGGCCAGCACACCGGCAGAGTTTGGCGACTTCATCAAACGCGAAATCGTGAAGTGGGCAAGAGTGATCACGGAAGCCAAAGCCAGAGTAGATTGAACGACAGGTCATTCTCTAACTGTATCAGCGAGATGGTTTATCATCCCGCATGAATGAATGGCGAACCGGTTTCCGTCACAATGAACCCCACTCCGGCCAAATCGCCTCACCCGCAGGGCATGATTGTTCCCGCAGGCACACCGCAACCCGTCGTCAACAAATGTTCGGCAGAAGTCGCGCGCATCGTTAAACTACCCGACGTGAGCCAGCGCTTTCAGCTCGACGGCGCAGAAGCGGTCGGCAGCTCCCCGCAGGAATTCGTGGCGCTTCTCAAAGACGAGATGCTGAAGTGGAGCAAAGTTATTCGGGATGCCGGTATCAAACCGGAACAGTGAAGCGAATTCGTCGCCGGTATGTCGCTGTCCAAGGGATTGACTTGAGACCAGTTGTACAGCTTCGATTTAATCTGCAAACCAGCGATAACTATTTCTCTAGGAAACTTGCGCTACCGGCCAAAAGCGGGTCGGCTTGCCGATACCGCAGAGCCGATATTCCGTGTACTTGCGGCTGAATGGCGGCGCGCTCCGCAAGATGCTGATTCGTACGGGCCTTCCGCGTTACCAGTAATTCAACAATAGACAGGGAGCATTTTTTTACAATAAAATCCATTACTTATAACACTACCACTTTTTCTTACCGCTGCGGAGACGCGCCGTCTCTGCAATAAATTTTAGACGGCAATCCAATGATCCCAGCTCCAACCGAGCTCGAAGGTGCCAAAGTAATCGCAACCGCAGTGGTTGACGAAACCGTGCGTGCAAGCAGAGCCACGATCCATCGTGGACCAGACGGTGTCATCCCACCGGCGAGCGCTCTGGCAATCGTCGAGAGCGAAGTCAGTGTGTACTTGTTCTACTGTGATCGCGAGTGGCAGGTGCTGGCGGACACGTGGCATACTTCGGCGAGTGAAGCAAAAGCCCAAGCCGAATTTGAATACGCTGGTATCTCGAAGTTATGGAAAGATGCAGTCTAACCATCCGATCCACAAGCCCATGCGCGCAAGCATCCGCCTGCCCTCGCCGATCAGCGGGCGTTAGGCTCTTCAATGGTCGCGCTTATACAAAGCACTATTCCCGTTTTGGCGTCACTCGACCTGAATGAGACGGTGACGTTTTATACC
>CANKUB010000055.1 GCA_947486575.1 Betaproteobacteria bacterium
ATCCAGATTTTCGTCGTTAAGGCGGGCATTGAGCTGGCCGACAATCCAGTTCGCGCACAGCTTGGCGGTTTTTGCATCGGCATTTTGTACCGCCGCTTCAAAATAATTGGCCAATTCGCGGCTGCTGGTGAGATTGGCTGCGTCATAGGCCGTAATGCCAAAACTCGTCGTAAAGCGCGCCTGCTTGGTTTGTGGCAATTCCGGCAACGTGGCGCGAATTTCCGCCAGCATTTCGTCGCTGACTTCGAGCGGCAGCAAATCGGGATCTGGAAAATAGCGATAGTCGTGCGCATCTTCCTTTGATCGCATTGAGCGTGTTTCGTCTTTGTCCGGGTCGTAGAGGCGCGTTTCTTGACGAATCGTGCCGCCATCCTCGATCACTTCAATCTGGCGACGGATTTCGTATTCGATGGCTTTTTCAAGGAAGCGGAATGAATTCAAGTTTTTGATTTCACAACGCGTGCCAAGTTTTTCTGTGCCTGCTGGCCGTACCGAAACGTTAGCATCGCAACGGAAAGAGCCTTCCTGCATGTTGCCATCGCAAATGCCGATCCAGCGCACCAGTGCGTGCAGCTTTTTGGCGTAGGCGACAGCCTCTGCGGATGAGCGCATATCGGGCTCGGTGACGATCTCCAGCAGCGGCGTGCCGGCGCGATTCAGATCAATTCCGGTGGCGCCCTGGTAATCTTCATGCAGTGATTTGCCCGCGTCTTCTTCGAGATGCGCACGCGTCAATTGGACGGTTTTTTCGACCTCATTTTCGTGCTCACCAACATGGATGGTCAATGAGCCACCGACGACGATGGGCAACTCGTACTGGCTGATTTGATAGCCTTTGGGTAGATCCGGATAGAAATAATTCTTGCGCGCGAAAATCGAGCGGCGACTGATATTTGCGCCCACCGCCAGTCCGAAACGAATCGCGCGCTCTACGGCGCCCTTGTTCAACACCGGCAGCACACCCGGCAGCGCTATATCCACTGCGCAAGCCTGCGTGTTGGGAGCTGCGCCAAATGCGGTGGACGCCCCCGAAAATATTTTGGAAACCGTAGACAACTGCGCGTGGGTTTCCAGCCCGATGACAACTTCCCATTTCATGATTAAGTAATCCCCGCCGGTGCGCGCGTGTGCCAATCCGTGGCCTGCTGATACTGATGCGCCACATTCAGCATGTGCGCCTCAGAAAAATAATTGCCGATAATTTGTAGTCCCACCGGCAATCCGCCGCTGTCAAAGCCGCACGGAATCGACATGCCCGGCAAGCCCGCCAGATTGACCGCAATGGTATAAATATCCGACAAATACATCTGCACCGGATCGCCTGATTTCTCGCCGATTTTAAATGCGGTGGACGGGCTGGTTGGCCCCATGATGACATCGCATTTTTTAAACGCCTCGGTGAAATCCTGCGCGATCAACCGCCGCAGTTTTTGCGCGCGTATGTAATAGGCGTCGTAGTAGCCGTGCGACAGCACGTAGGCGCCGATCAAAATACGCCGCTTGACCTCTGCGCCGAAGCCTTCGGCGCGTGATTTTTCGTACATGTCGGTGAGGTCGCTGTATTCGGCGGCACGGTGGCCGTAGCGCACGCCGTCAAAACGCGAAAGGTTACTCGACGCTTCCGCCGGCGCCAGCACGTAATAAACCGGCACAGACAGACCCATGTTGGGCAGGCTGACCTCGACGATGTCGCAGCCGAGTTTGCGGTATTCGGCTATCGCAGATTCGACGGCCCTGGCGACATCAGCGGATGCCCCTGCTGCGAAAAACTCCTTGGGCAGTCCGATGCGCAATCCCGCCAGTGGCTTGGTTAAGTCGCGGGTGTAATCTTCAGTATCCCGCTGCAAACTGGTGGAGTCGCGGGCATCAAAACCCGCCATCACATTGAGCATCAGGCCCAGATCGTCGGCGGTGCGTGCCATCGGCCCGCCCTGATCGAGGCTGGAAGCAAACGCAATCATGCCGTAGCGCGATACCACGCCGTAAGTCGGCTTCAGGCCGCAGATCCCGGTTAACGCCGCAGGCTGGCGGATGGAGCCGCCGGTATCGGTGCCGGTGGCTGCGGGCGCCAGCCGAGCGGCCACTGCCGCCGCTGAGCCGCCGGAACTGCCGCCGGGCACGCGATCACGATCCCACGGGTTACGCACCGGGCCGTAGAACGAGGTCTCGTTGGAGGAGCCCATCGCAAACTCGTCCATATTCGTCTTGCCGAGGTTGACCACGCCCGCCGTATTGAAGCGCTCAACCACGTGCGCATCGTAGGGCGATACAAAATTGGAGAGCATTTTGGAGCCGCAGGTGGTGAGCCAGCCTTGCGTGCAAAAAATGTCCTTTTGTGCAATAGGCACACCCGTCAGCGGCTGCGCTTTACCGGCCGCCCGCAACGCGTCTGCGGCTTGCGCCTGCGCCAGGCTACGCGCGGCATCCACGCTGATAAAGCAATTGAGCGTAGAGTTTAACTCATTGATTTTATTGAGAAATGCTTGTGTTACCTCGACGCTGGAGAACTTTCCAGCCGAAAGGCCGTCACACAGTTGGCGTAGTGTTGCGTGTCGCATGGTTTATTGCAGGATTAGCGGGATTGCCGGTATGGCGAAGTGGTTCGATCAGCTAATCGAGTACCTGAGGCACAAGGTAAAGGCCCGCATCGACTTGCGGTGCTACGGCCTGAAACGGCTCGCGCAGATTGTGCTCGGTTACCACGTCGGCACGCAGGCGTTGCACCACATCCTGTGCGTGCGACATCGGCGCGATGGCGCTGACATCGACCGCTTCCATCTGCGCGATCAGTTCGAAGATGCCGGTGAGCTGCGTGTGCGTGGCCTGCGCCTCGTTATCGCTGATGGCGATGCGCGCAAGGTGCGCCACGCGCTTCACGTCGTCCAGAGTCAGTGACATAAAAATTTACCGGAAAATACCTTCAAAAAGCGAAGCGCCAAGGGTATCATAACCACCCATCACGGCGTGTTACAGCACGCCGTAAATCCTTACTCGAAAGCCCCTATGTTTGGTTTCTTCGGCAATTATTTTCAAGACGATCTGGCCATTGATCTTGGCACGGCGAATACGCTGATTTTCATGCGCGGTAAAGGCATCGTGCTCGACGAGCCATCGGTGGTGGCGATTCGTCAGGAGGGCGGCCCCAACGGCAAAAAAGTGATGCAGGATGTGGGCCTCGCCGCCAAGCAGATGCTGGGCCGTACGCCCGGCAACATTACCGCGATTCGTCCGATGAAAGACGGCGTGATCGCCGATTTCACCGTCACCGAGCAGATGTTGAAGCACTTCATCCGCAAGGTTCACCGCTCACGCATTTTTAAACGCAGCCCGCGCATCATCATTTGCGTGCCGTGCGGCAGCACGCAGGTAGAGCGCCGCGCCATACGCGAATCTGCGTTAGGTGCTGGCGCCTCCAAAGTGAATTTGATTGAAGAGCCGATGGCTGCCGCGATTGGTGCGGACTTGCCGGTGGGCGAAGCCACGGGTTCGATGGTGGTGGATATTGGTGGCGGCACCACGGAAGTTGGCGTGATCGCGCTGGGCGGCCTGGTCTATAAAGGTTCGGTACGGGTGGGTGGTGACAAGTTCGACGAAGCCATCATCAACTACATCCGCCGCAATTACGGCATGCTGATTGGCGAAACTACTGCCGAGCAAATCAAAAAAGAAATCGGTTCGGCATTTCCGGGTTCCGAAGTGCGCGAAAAAGAAGTCAAAGGGCGCAATTTAGCCGAGGGCATTCCACGCAGCTTCACCATCACCAGCAACGAAATTCTCGAAGCACTAACCGATCCGTTGAACAGCATCGTCAGCGCCGTGAAATCCGCGCTGGAGCAAACGCCGCCTGAACTCGCTGCCGACATCGCAGAAAAAGGCATGGTGTTGACGGGCGGTGGCGCGTTACTGCGTGACATAGATCGTCTGCTGATGGAAGAAACCGGTTTGCCAGTGGTGATTGCCGAAGACCCGCTCACCTGTGTGGCGCGCGGTTCAGGCAAGGCGCTGGAAGAGCGCTACAACACTATCTTTGCCTATGATGATTGATCTGCGGCTACGCGCTGGCGCGTAGCCGTTCTTTTCTGGCCGAGCGATGGAACACACGCCGCCGCCGTTTTTTAAAACCGGCCCCAGTCCGCTCACCCGCCTGCTGATTTATTCAGTGCTGTCGCTGGCGCTGCTGATAGCGGATGCACGTTTCAAACATCTAGACGCCATACGGCAAGTCGCTGCGGTCGCCATCTATCCGCTGCAGCGGATAGCCGCCGCGCCTGCGAGCATGGTGCGGCGTGCGGGTGAATTTTTTGTGACGCACGCGTCGCTGCGCGAAGAAAACACGCGTCTCGCACAGGAACAACTTGCCGCTGCTGCGCTTACACAAAAGACCACGGCGCTGGAATCAGAAAACGCGAGCCTGCGCAAAATGCTGGGTGCACGTGAGCGGCGCGCGGAGCGCTCCATACTGGCCGAAGTGCTGTACGCCGCGCGCGATCCCTTTTCGCAGCGCATTGTCCTCGACAAAGGCACGCAGCACGACGTGCAAAATGGCCAGCCGGTAATCGATGCCTCTGGCGTAGTGGGTCAGGTCACGCGTGTGTATCCAATGCTGGCCGAGGTGACATTGATTACCGACAAGGGGCATCTGATTCCGGTGCTGAATGTGCGCAGCGGTTTGCGTTCGGTGCTGGTGGGCACCGGCGTACATGGCGTACTGGAATTGCAGTTTGTACCGCTGAATGCCGACGTACAGAAAGGCGATCAACTGGTGACCTCAGGCATCGACGGCATTTATGCTCCGGGATTGCCGGTGGCTGAAGTGATGGCGATTGAGCCAAACCCGGCAGCAACGTTTTCCAAGGTAACCTGTCGGCCGCTGGGTGGCGTCAGTAACAACACCCGCGTGTTTGTGGTGCAAGGCTCTGAGGCATTGCCACCGCGCCCGCCGGAGGATGCGGAACAAACGCCACGAGGCCGCAAGGGTCGAAAGGGTGGATAAATGCGGATGATCAACCGTTGATCAATTTATATCCCGGCTCTCCCCAGGAAATACTGAAGCCCGCGCAAACCGGATTCATCGTGTTTACGCTGGTGATGGCGCTGCTGATCAATCTGTTGCCGTGGGCTGGCTGGGGTTTGTGGGTGCGCCCTGATTTTGTGGCACTGGTGCTGCTGTACTGGTGCATCGATCAGCCGCGCAAAATCGGCTTCACGATCCCGTGGCTGCTGGGGCTATTGATGGATGTGGCCGACGGCAGCTTGTTCGGGCAACACGCCTTGTCGTACACCATTCTCGCCTATGCGGGGATTGCGCTGCAACGCCGCGTGCAGCGTTTTTCGATTACACCGCAGGCGTTGCACGCGGTTCCGTTGTTGTTGTTGAACGACACGATCGTGTTGTTGATACGGTTGGTCGCAGGCAGTGATTTCCCCGGCTACTGGTATTTTTTCGGTAGCCTCATCGGTGGATTGTTGTGGCCGCTGATGTCGTTTGTGTTAAAGCTGCCACAGCGGCCGCGTTTCGACTCGGACCATGTCTAAACTGATATTCAGCAAGGGCGTAGAGTTTCGTGACTCGCAGCGTGAGCAACAGCAATTCAAGGTGCGTCTTGCGGCGCTGACGGTTTTTGTGATGCTGATGTTCGCAATCCTACTGACACGTTTTGTGTATTTGCAATTGGTGCAGCACAATCATTACCATACGCTGGCAGAAGCCAATCGCATTTCCATCGTGCCGGCCACGCCCGGTCGCGGCGTCATTACGGATCGCAACGGCGTTCAACTCGCCTACAACTACACCGCGCACACGCTGGAAATCACGCCGAGCAAGGCGGGCAGCGTGGATGACACCATTGATAAACTCGGCGAAATTGTTGAAATATCGCCGCGTGATCGGCGGCGCTTTCGCCAGTTGCTTGAAGAAAGCAAAAGTTTTGAAAGCCTGCCGATACGCTCGCGATTGTCCGATGAAGAAATCGCGCGTTTTGCCGCGCACCGATATCGTTTTCCGGGTGTGGAAATCAAGGCCCGATTGTTTCGCCAGTACCCGCAGGGCGAATTGTTTTCGCACGTGATTGGCTACATCGGGCGCATCAATCAGAAGGAAATCGACCGGCTCGAAGAAAACAGTGAACTCGCCAACTATCGTGGCACCGATTACATCGGAAAGATGGGGTTGGAGCAAAGCTACGAACGCGCGCTGCACGGCACCACGGGCGTAGAGCAGGTGGAGATTGATTCGGCAGGGCGCGCAGTGCGCCTGCTCTCGCGAACGCCGCCGACCTCGGGTTCCAATCTGGTGTTAAAGCTTGATGCCGGATTGCAATCGCTGGTGTTCAAGGCCTTCGGCAACCGGCGTGGTGCGCTGGTTGCGATGGATCCGCAAACCGGTGGTGTGCTGGCGTTTGTGAGTAAGCCAGGGTTCGACCCCAATTTGTTTGTGGACGGCATCGATCCGCAGAGCTGGAATGAACTGAGAAACTCGCCGGACCGCCCGATGTTGAATCGCGCGCTCGCCGGCACTTATCCGCCGGGATCGACCTTCAAGCCGTACATGGCGCTGGCCGCGTTGACCTACGGCAAGCGCACGCCGCAACAAGGCATTTCCGATCCGGGATATTTCTGGATGGGTAACCATCAGTTTCGTGACGATGCGGTGAATGGTCACGGTTGGGTCGATATGTACAAATCCATCGTGGTGTCGTGCGACACCTACTACTATGTGTTGGCGAACGACTTGGGCATAGACGCGATTTCAAAATTCATGTCGCAACTGGGATTTGGCTCGCGCAGTGGTATCGATTTAACGGGTGAATCAGCTGGCACACTGCCGTCGAAGGAGTGGAAAAAGAAGCGCTTTAACCGTGAATGGTTCGCGGGCGAGACGGTGAGTGTGGCTATCGGTCAGGGTTACAACGCGTACACCCCGTTGCAGATGGCGTCGGCGATGGCGACGCTGGCCAACGACGGCGTGATGTATCGTCCGCATGTGGTTGATTATATTGAAGATGTTCGCACACGCAACCGCACGCCTGTGGAACCGCAGCCGTTACGCACGCTGGATTGGAGCGCTGAGCACATCGCTGTTATCAAAAAGGCATTGGTCGGTGTTAACAAAGAAGGCACCGGCGCTTCGGTGTTTGCCGGTGCGGAATACATCAGCGGTGGCAAAACCGGCACCGCACAGGTGATCGCGATCAAGCAGGGTGACAAGTATGTTGAAAGCCGCGTGCAGGAACGTTTTCGTGATCATGCGTTGTTTATCGCCTATGCTCCCGCCGACAAGCCGCGTATCGCGGTGGCGCTGATTGTGGAGAATGCAGGTTTCGGTGCGAAATCGGCGGCGCCCATTGCACGTCAGGTTCTGGATTACTACCTGCTGGGCAAGGAAGCGCCCACAGCAGCAGGCGAAACGCCACGAGAGGATGCAACCCGGTGATGGCCTATTATCTGCGCCGCTTCACGCGGCTGTTGACCGGGCACATTGACGGCCCATTGCTGGGTGCTGTGCTGCTGCTGATGGGCGTGGGCCTTACTGTTTTGTACAGCGCATCGAATGCGGGCTGGGCGCGTGTGAGCGGGCAAATGGTCAACATGCTGGTGGCACTGATGGTGATGTGGATTGTCGCCAATGTGCCACCGCATTTTTTAATGCGCCTTGCATTGCCGTTGTTCATTCTCGGTGTGATATTGCTGCTGGGCGTGGCCGTCAAGGGCGACATCGTCAACGGCGCGCGCCGCTGGCTGAATATTGGCGTCACCCGCATACAGCCCTCCGAACTGATGAAGATCGCCGCGCCCTTGATGCTGGCATGGTATTTCCATCGTTATGAAGGCACCTTGCGCAGCAGAAATTTCGTGCTGGGCGCGATTCTGCTGCTGGTGCCGGTGGGCCTGATTGCCCGCCAGCCTGATCTGGGCACGGCGGTGCTGATACTAGCCAGCGGTGGCTATGTGTTGTTTCTGGCTGGCCTGTCGTGGAAGATCATCGCCGGGCTGGTAGTGGCCGGGCTGGCGGGTGCGCCTGTAGTGTGGTCGCTGATGCATGACTATCAGCGCCAGCGCATTTTGACGCTGATTGATCCGATGGAAGACCCGCTGGGCACCGGTTATCACACCATACAATCCACCATCGCTGTGGGGTCAGGCGGCATTACCGGCAAGGGCTGGATGGGCGGCACGCAAACCCATCTGGATTTCATACCCGAACGCACCACGGATTTTATCTTTGCGGTGTTCTCTGAGGAATTTGGCCTGTTGGGCAACGTGGTATTGATGGGCTTGTTTCTGCTGGTGATATTGCGCGGTGTGGTCATTGCATCAAACGCGCCAACCCTGTTCACGCGCTTGCTGGCGGGTGCGATTACACTGACGTTTTTTACCTATGCGTTTGTAAACATGGGCATGGTCAGCGGCATACTGCCGGTGGTGGGCGTGCCGTTGCCGTTGATCAGTTACGGCGGCACCTCGCTGGTGTCATTGTGCCTGGGGCTGGGCATTTTGATGAGCATACAAACGCATCGCAAACTGGTGCATACGTGATACGTGCGCTGCTCAGCTGTATTGTTGTGATGACGCTTTCGGGCTGCGGCATTTTTAGCAGCAGGCGTTCGCCTGATACACCCAAACCCGCGCAGCCGTCTACCGGTGTAAACAAAAGCGGCGGCTATTATCTCGACGATGGCCCCGGCGCAAGCCCGCCCGCCAATATCGATAGCATTGCCGATGCCGTGCCACGGGTGGAGCCCTTGCATCGCGGTGCGCTGCGGCCCTATACGGTAATGGGCCGCAACTATGTGCCGATGACTGCTGTCGCCCCGTATCGCGCGCGCGGCGTGGCTTCGTGGTACGGCCGTCGCTATCACGGCAAGCTAACCGCTACCGGCGACGCCTACGATATGTATGGCATGAGCGCGGCGCATCCTACCTTGCCGCTGCCGAGTTATGTGCGTGTTACTAGCGTTGCCAACGGCAAATCGGTGGTGGTACGGGTGAATGATCGCGGGCCGTTTATCGACAGCCGCTTGATTGATTTATCCTACACGGCGGCACACAAGCTCGGCATCATTGCAGGGGGCAGCGCGATGGTGGAAGTTGAAGTGATTGTTCCCGGCATGGCCGCAACGGTAGCGGCTGCCCCGGTAGCGGCAGCGTCACCCGCGACTGATCGGCAAATTCCCATCGCGACCGAGGGCAGCGGCGTGCATGTGCAACTCGCGGCATTTGGATCGCGCGAAAATGCTGACGCGTACGCCGCACGGCTACGTGGCGATCTCTCGTGGCTGGACGGGCAATTGCAGGTACAGGCGCGTGACAATCTGTTTCGCGTGCTGGCAGGCCCTTACGCCAGCGTGGCAGAAGCTCGCCAGAACGCCGACAAAATCAGTCAGGCGCTGGGCATCACGCCGTTAGTAGTTGTAAAATAATTCAATAAAAACAAATAGTTATAATGCCATGTCTCAACGTGACCCCCCGCGATGCTGTAGGTGCGAATGGTATAATTCGCGCGTTTTGGCAAGGTGCCACGAGCGCTTTCGCCTGACTGTAACGTGCCGAATGTTCCCAAGCGTGCTCAACGTCACTCCCCAGCCCCACAAAGGTAATGCACATGGACCTGAAAGACCTGCCCTCTGACGCCGATCCGCAAGAAACCCGTGAATGGCTTGATGCGCTGGACGCGGTACTCGAAAACGAAGGCCCTTTGCGCGCGCAGTTTCTGCTGGAACAACTGGTAGCGCGTGCGCGCAATACGGGCGCCTATATCCCTTATAACGCCAATACCGCGTACAAGAACACGATTCCGGTCGAGCGCGAAGAGCGTACGCCAGGCGACCCTGAAATGGAGCATCGCATCCGTTCACTGGTGCGCTGGAATGCCATGGCAACGGTGGTGCGCGCGAACAAAGACTCCGGCGAGCTCGGCGGGCATATCGCGAGTTTCGCCTCAGCCGCCACCTTGTATGACGTGGGCTTTAATCATTTTTTTCGTGCCGCCAACGATACCTATTTGGGCGACATGATTTTCTTTCAGGGACATTCGGCACCAGGCGTTTATGCGCGGGCGTTCCTCGAAGGTCGCATCAGCGAAGCGCAGCTGGTCAGTTTCCGGCAAGAGGTTGACGGCAAAGGACTGTCGTCCTATCCGCATCCCTGGCTGATGCCGGATTTCTGGCAGTTTCCCACGGTTTCGATGGGTCTGGGGCCGTTGATGGCGATTTACCAGGCGCGCTTCAAACGCTACCTCAGTGACCGGGGCATTATCCCGGCGCAGGGCCGCAAGGTTTGGGCGTTCATGGGCGACGGTGAAATGGATGAGCCGGAATCGCTGGGCGCGATTTCACTCGCTGGCCGCGAGAAACTCGACAATCTGATATTTGTCATCAACTGCAATCTGCAGCGGCTCGATGGTCCGGTGCGCGGCAACGGCAAAATCATTCAGGAACTCGAAGCGGATTTTCGCGGCTCCGGCTGGAATGTGATTAAAGTCGTTTGGGGCGGATACTGGGATACGCTGCTGGCAAAAGACAAGACCGGCATATTGCTCAAACGCATGGAAGAGTGCGTTGATGGCGAATACCAGACCATGAAGTCACACGACGGGGCGTATGTTCGCAAGCACTTCTTCGGTAAATATCCCGAGCTTGAGGCAATGGTCGCAAACATGTCGGACGACGACATCTGGCGACTGAATCGCGGCGGGCACGATCCGCACAAAATGTATGCGGCGTATGCGGCAGCGACCAAACACACGGGTCAGCCGACGGTGATTCTTGCCAAGACCATCAAGGGCTACGGCATGGGCGAGGCGGGCGAGGGGCAAAACATCACCCATCAGCAGAAGAAAATGGGTACCTCGTCGATCAAGTCATTTCGTGACCGTTTCAGTGTGCCGATACCCGATGATCAACTGGAGAAGGTGCCGTTCTACCGTCCACCGGAAGACGCGCCGGAAATGAAATACCTGCGTAGCCGCATCGAGGCCATGGGCGGCTCATTGCCGTCTCGCAAACGTAAAGCTGCGGCACTTGAAGTGCCACCGTTGTCGGCTTTTGAAGCACAGTTGAAAGGCACGGACGACCGTGAGGTGTCGACCACCATGGCGTTTGTTCGTATTCTGAACACGCTGGTGCGTGACAAAAAAATCGGCAAGTTCGTAGTGCCCATTGTGCCGGATGAATCACGCACGTTTGGCATGGAGGGCATGTTCCGTCAGCTCGGCATTTACTCCAGCGTAGGCCAGCTTTACACGCCGCAGGATGCTGACCAGCTGATGTTCTATAAGGAAGACAAGACAGGTCAGATTCTTCAGGAAGGTATCAACGAACCGGGCGCAATGTCGTCCTGGATAGCTGCTGCAACGTCGTACAGCACGCACGGGCAGATGATGATTCCGTTTTATATTTTCTACTCGATGTTCGGCTTTCAGCGCATTGGCGATCTGGCGTGGGCGGCGGGCGATATGCGCGCGCGCGGCTTCCTGCTCGGCGGCACTGCGGGACGTACCACGTTGAACGGTGAAGGGTTGCAGCATGAAGACGGCCACAGCCACATCATGGCGTCCACCATTCCCAACTGCATCACCTACGATCCAACGTACGCCTATGAACTGGCAGTGATCATTCAGGACGGCATGCGGCGCATGTATCAGGAACAGGAAGACGTGTTCTATTACATCACCGTGATGAACGAAAACTACACGCACCCGGCGATGCCTGATGGCGTGGAAAAAGGCATTCTGCGCGGCATGTATTTGCTGCGCGAATCGTCGGGTGCGGGCAAGGTAAAAAAAGATCAACTCAAGGTGCAATTGCTCGGCAGCGGCACGATTTTGCGTGAAGTGATCGCAGGCGCAGAACTGCTGGAAAAAGATTACGGTATTAGCGCCGATATCTGGAGCGTCACTAGTTTCAATCAACTGCGGCGCGATGGGTTGGACACGCAACGCTGGAACACGCTGCATCCCGAAGACACGCCGCGTCAGTCGTACGTGGCGCAATGCCTGAAAGATCGCAGCGGGCCGGTGGTTGCCGCAACCGATTACATGAAAGCCTATGCCGATCAGATACGCGCGTTTTTGCCGACGCCGCATTACGCCGTGCTCGGCACCGATGGTTTTGGCCGATCCGACACACGACGTGCGCTGCGGCGGCACTTCGAGGTGGATCGTCATTACGTTGCGGTGGCGGCTTTGAATGCGCTGGCTGATCAAGAGTTGGTGTCGCGGGCGAAAGTGGCCGAAGCGATCAAACGCTATGGCGTTGATCCTGAAAAGCCCAGTCCGACATCCGTCTAACCGGTTATTAAAAAACTCAATAAAAACCAATAGTTATGGCAAACGACATTGAAGTAACCGTTCCCGATATCGGTGATTTTAAAAATATCCCGGTGATCGAAGTATTCGTCAAACCCGGCGATACGGTGAAGGCCGAAGATTCGCTGATGACGCTCGAATCCGACAAGGCAACGATGGACGTACCGTCGCCAGCCAGTGGCGTGGTGAAATCTATCCTGGTGAAAACCGGCGATAAAGTTTCCAAGGGCACGCCGGTGCTGACGATGGAGCCTGTAGATCAGGCAGCAGCGGAAGTCGTACCGGTGGCGAAGCCTGTGTCTGCGCAGGTGATGCCGGTTGCTGCTGTGGCGCCCGCTCCGGTCAAGCCATCGCCATCCGCGCCTGATATCGCGCCGGTAGCAGGCAGCGGCAGATCACACGCCAGTCCATCGATACGCCAATTCGCACGCGAACTCGGCGTCGACTTATCGCGCGTCAGCGGCAGTGGCCCGAAAAATCGTATTTTGCGTGAAGATGTGCAGTCGTTTGTCAAAGGTGAGCTTGCCAGGCCCCGTGGTGAAGCGGCGAGCGGTGGTTCAGGTTTCAGTGTGCCACCGATGCCGCAGATTGATTTCGCGAAATTCGGCGCGATAGAAATCAAGCCGCTGTCGCGTATTCGCAAGCTGTCGGGCGGGTTTTTGCATCGTAACTGGGTGAGCATTCCGCATGTTACACAGCACGACGAGGCCGACATCACCGAACTCGAAGCCTTCCGCAAATCACAGAGCGAAGAAGCCAAAAAGAAAGGTATCAAATTCACCATGCTGGGCTTTTTGATGAAAGCTTCGGTAGTGGCCTTGAAACAGTTTCCGGAATTTAATTCGTCACTTTCAGCGGATGGCGAAAGCCTGATGCTGAAAAACTATTTCCATATCGGCGTCGCGGTGGATACCCCCAACGGGCTGGTGGTGCCGGTGCTGCGTGACATCGACAAAAAAGGTTTGCTCGAAATCGCGCAAGACCTCGGCGCAGTCAGTGAGCGCATGCGCGTCGGCAAGATCGCACCGGCAGATGTGCAGGGCGGCTGTTTTTCGATTTCGAGTCTGGGTGGTCTGGGTGGCACGATGTTCACGCCGATTATCAATGCGCCGGAAGTCGCCATCCTCGGGGTGGGCAAGGCCAGTATGAAGCCGGTATGGGATGGCAACGTGTTCCAGCCGCGCCTGATGCTGCCGTTGTCACTGTCGTACGACCATCGGGTGATTGACGGCGCACAGGGCGCGCGATTCGTATCATTTTTGTCGCAGACGCTGGCCGACATTCGCCGCCTGGTGCTCTGACCATCTTGATGCAAGGATCCCTCGGCATACTTGGCGGCACGTTCGATCCTGTTCACTTTGGCCATTTGCGTCTGGCGCAGGAAGTCGCCGGTGCATTAGCGCTCAACGAAGTGCGCTTCATTCCCGGCGGCACGCCGCCGCATCGCGCCACCCCGCGCACCAGTGCTGAGCATCGCGTGGCTATGGTCAAACTCGCGATTGCCGATAATCCAATGTTCCATATCGACGAGCGCGAAACCCGCCGCGGCGGGCTTTCGTATACGTTTGATACGCTCACCGAATTGCGTTCTGAGGTGGGCGCTGCGGCACCACTGGTGTTGATCATGGGCGCAGATGCATTTTCGGCATTCGACACCTGGCATCGCTGGCGCGACATTTTTGGCCTCGCGCACATTGCCGTCGCACATCGGCCCGGCACGGCATTAGCCGATATTAAAAGCGAAGCGTTGTCAGTCGAGTTCGCGCAGCGTCGCGTGGATGACGCCGCAATAATTGCAGGCGCGCCAGCGGGTGCGATTGTCGTGGTGCCGATTACGGCGCTGGATATTTCCGCCACTGCGATCCGCGAGGCGATACAGGCAAAGCGCAACGCGCGCTACCTGACGCCCGCTGCCGTGATTCAATACATTGAGTATAACCATTTGTTTTTAAAGGAAATATCATAATCATGCGGTTGGATAAAATAACCCGCGCAGCAGTCGATGCGCTTGAAGACGTGAAGGCGCGTGACATCGTGGTTTTCGATGTAAAAAAAATGACTGCGATTTTTGACAAGGTCATTGTTGCCACGGGGGAATCCAATCGCCAGTGCCGCGCGCTCGCCAGCCGCGTGCAGGAAATGGTCAAGGCGGCGGGCGGCAAAGTCTATGGGGTTGAAGGCGAGGCAACGGGTGAGTGGCTGCTGGTGGATATTGGCGACACGGTGATACACATCATGCAACCGGCAATACGCGCTTACTATAACCTTGAAGAATTGTGGGCGCCTCCACCCAAAACCACGAAGGTTGCCAAAGTAGCAAAGCCAAGCGCAAAAAAAAGCGCCGTGACAAAAACGACGGCAAAGTAAAACGTGAAGTTAAACATACTGGCAGTGGGCCATCGCATGCCGGAATGGATAGCCGCTGGTTTCAATGAATACGCCAAGCGTATGCCGCGCGAAATGCCGTTCAAGCTGATTGAACTCAAACCCGAAGCGCGTCGCGACACGCCAGGCACAGGCGCGGCAGTACGCGTGCTGGAAAAAGAAGCGCAGCGCATCGAAGCTGCATTGCCGAAGGATGCCGTGATGGTGGTGCTCGATGAAAGCGGCAAATCGGTTACAACAAAACAACTCGCGCAACGCTTAACACAATGGCGCGAAGGCGGTCGCGATGTGGCGTTTGTCATTGGCGGCGCAGACGGCACGGCGGCCCATTTGAAATCCAGTGCGCATTGGCTGTGGTCGCTATCGCCGCTAACCTTGCCACATGGTCTGGTGCGGGTGATACTGGCCGAGCAGTTGTATCGTGCGGTTTCGATCTTGAACAATCATCCCTATCACAGGGTATAAACCGGGCAACATCACATACCTATGACGACAAGCGACAAACAAATTTATCTGGCATCCCGCAGCACGCGGCGGCGCGAGCTGTTGCATCAAATCGGCGTGGGTCACGAATTGCTGCTGCTGCGTGAAAGCGCCAAGCGCAGTGCCGATGTCGATGAAACCCCGCATGAGCATGAGGCGCCGCGTGATTACGCCCTGCGTGTGGCAAGCGACAAGGCGAAGGCAGGGCTTTACGCCATGTCGTGCCGCGCCGGTGTGTTAAAGCCGGTGCTGGCCGCCGATACCACGGTTGCGCTCGGCGACCGCATCTATGGCAAACCGCGCAACGTCAAAAATGCCGAAGAAATACTGAGCGAACTGTGTGGCCGCGAACACACGGTCATTACGGCGGTGGCGATAGGTTTCGCAGAGCGTTTCGAAACGCGCGTAAGCGTCTCCACCGTGGTGATGAAGGCGCAGAGCGCCGCAGCCATAAGCCGCTATATCCAAAGCGGCGAACCGATGGACAAGGCCGGCGCGTATGGCGTGCAAGGCCGCGCTGCGGCGTTCATCACGCGCATCGAAGGCAGCTATTCCGGCATCATGGGGCTGCCACTGGCGGAAACGGCGGAGCTTCTCGCGTTATTCGGCATTGAAGTGTTGTAGACATGAGTGAAGAAATACTCATTAACGTTACCCCGCAGGAGACCCGCGTTGCCGTAATCGAGAACGGCGTAATGCAGGAGCTGCACGTCGAGCGTACTTCCGCACGCGGACTGGTGGGTAACGTCTACATGGGCAGAGTGGTGCGCGTGTTGCCGGGCATGCAATCAGCGTTTATCGATATTGCGGGCGACCGCGCAGCGTTTTTGCATGTGGCCGATATCTGGGGTAGCAAACAAAACGGCGTCAGTGGGCCACCCATCGAAAAATTACTGCAAGAAGGCCAACACCTGATGGTGCAGGTGGTGAAAGACCCGCTGGGCACCAAGGGCGCGCGGCTCTCCACGCAGATCAGCATCGCAGGGCGCTTTCTGGTTTATCTGCCGCAGGACGATCCCTACATCGGCATTTCGCAGCGCATCGAAGATGAAGAAGACCGGGCGCAGTTGCGCGAGAAGCTGCAACGTCTGCTGCCGTGTGGTGAAAAGGGCGGTTACATCATTCGCACTATGGCAGAGATGGCGTCAGAGGCCGAACTGGCTTCTGATCTGGCTTACCTGCGCAAAATCTGGAGTGGCATTCAAGAGCATGCGCGGACGGCTGCGCCGCTGGCGATCCTGTATCAGGATCTCAATCTGGGCTTGCGCGTGCTGCGTGATTTTGTCGGTGATGGCACCTCCGCCATCGTGGTGGATGCGCCGGAGGTTCACCGCACCATGCAGCAGTTCGCGCGTGATTACACGCCCACCAGCGCCGAGCGCATCAACTGTTACCAGGGTGAGCGGCCGCTGTTTGATCTGTATGGCGTTGAAACTGAAATCGAAAAAGCATTGGCGCGGCGAGTGGGCCTTAAATCCGGCGGCTACTTGATCATCGACCAGACCGAAGCGTTGACCACGGTGGATGTGAACACCGGCGGTTTTGTCGGTGTGCGCAGCTTTGACGACACGATTTTCAAAACTAATCTTGAAGCGGCGCAGGTCATCGCGCGTCAATTACGGCTGCGCAATCTCGGTGGCATTATCATCATCGATTTTATCGATATGGATACTGAAGATCATCGCAATGCTGTATTGAACGAATTCCGCAAAGCGCTGGCGCGTGACCGCACACGCATGACGATTAACGGCTTTACGCAGCTGGGCCTGGTGGAAATGACGCGCAAGCGTACGCGCGAATCACTGGCGCATGTGCTGTGCGAGCCGTGCCCGGTGTGCGCGGGGCGCGGCGAGCTGAAAACGGCACAGACCGTGTGTTACCAGATTTTGCGCGAGCTGATGCGCGAGGCGCGCCAGTTCGATGCGAAGGAATTCCGCATCCTTGCTTCACAGCAGGTGATCGATATGTTTCTCGACGAGGAATCGCAAAGCCTGGCAATACTGTCGGACGACATCGGCAAGCCGGTGTCGCTGCAAGTTGAGAGTCTTTACAACCAGGAACAGTTCGATATCGTGTTGATGTAACAGGGCTTTGCGGCCCGGAGGCACCCGCCTTGGCGAACGATTCAAATGATTTTCGCCGCTTTGATCCGCGCTCCAACGCACCGGTGCGCATGCTGGCCGAGCAGGCGCTGTCGCGCACAGCGGGCGCGCCACTGGTGCCGGGCAATCAGGTGCGGCTGCTGAAAAACGCGGAGGAGAATTACCCCGCGTGGCTGGCTGCCATCGCGTCGGCCAAACGGTCGATTTTTTTTGAGAACTACATTATCACCAACGATGACGCGGGCCGGCGCTTTGCCGCCGCGTTGACGGAACGTGTGCGCGCCGGTGTTCAGGTGCGAGTGATTTACGACTGGTTCGGTGGTGTGGGGCTCGGATCGCACCGCGTGCTGGAAGGCTTGATCAAGGCAGGCGGAGAAGTGCGCGTATTCAACGTGCCGTCGCTTGCCAGCCCGTTTGGCTGGATGCAGCGCGATCACCGTAAAATGATGGCCGTGGATGGCCACGTGGGTTATGTATCCGGCCTGTGCGTGAGTTCGCGCTGGGAGGGGGATGCCGCGCGCGGCGTCGCGCCGTGGCGCGATACCGGCATTGAAATCACCGGGCCGGCAGTGGCCGATGTCGAACGTGCTTTCGCCCAGGTATGGGCGGCAATCGGCACACCTTTGCCCGAAGCTGTTTTTACATCGGCCTCCGCTATCGAGCGCGCAGGCAATGTCACGCTGCGCGTTATGGCGAATCAGCCCAACTACGCGAATCTTTACCGGCTCGACCAACTGGTTGCTGCGATGGCCACACGCACCCTGTGGCTGACGGATGCCTACTATGTCGGTATGGTGCCGTATGTGCAGGCACTGCGTGCGGCCGCGCAAGACGGCGTGGATGTGCGCTTGCTGGTGCCGGGTGTGAGCAACCTGATTGCGGTGTCTACCTTGTCGCGCGCGGGCTACCGGTCGCTGCTGGATGCGGGCATCCGCGTGTTTGAATGGAATGGCCCCATGCTGCACGCGAAGACAGCGGTGGCCGATGGGCGTTGGGCGCGGGTGGGTTCGACCAATCTGAACATCACGAGCTGGATCGGCAATTACGAATTGGATGTGGCAATCGAAGACGCCGGTTTTGCCGCGCAGATGGAAGCCGCCTACGAAGAGGACCTTTGCAACGCCACGGAAATTGTGCTCTCCACGCGTAACCGCGTGCGTCCGGCCGTGCTGCCCAACGCACGGCGGGTGCGTGGGCATTTTCGCGGCAGCGCTTCGCGAGCAGCGGCAGGTGCGTTGCGCATCGGTAACACGGTGGGTGCGGCAATTACCAACCATCGCGTGCTGGGCCCGGCGGAAGCGGGCATCATGGCGATGGTTGCAGTGGTGATGCTAGTGCTGGTATCAATCGGTTTGATATGGCCGCTGGCGGTCGTGTTGCCGCTGTCAGTACTGGGTGCGTGGATTGCGATTTCGTTGCTGGTGCGGGCATTGTTATTGCGCCAGCAACGATTGAATGAAACTGAGCGCACGGAGTACGACAAGCATGACAAGCGCGACAGCAGCTAACGCAAACTGCGGTTGATCACGGCTTGAATATGCGCGGCGAGCGCATCGCTCACCTCGGCAATTTCAATTACCTTGCGGCGACCTTTTGCGCCGTGAAGCAGGGTGATATTCGCTGCGCGCACGCCGAACGATTTGCCGAGAAACGAAATTAAAGCCGTATTCGCTTTGTTATCCATGGCGGGCGCGGCGATGCGAACTTTCAGCGCATCGCCGTGCAATCCGCTGAGCGCGCTGCCAGCGCGACCAGAGGCGCCCGGCTGGATATGGACAGTCAAGGTGATCCGCTTTTGTTGCGAATCATGCTTGTAGAACGCAGCGGCTTGCTCAGAAGCCGAGGCCAACCAGCCGTTCCAGATACGCCAGCGGCACCATCAACACCAGTTGCAGCAGCAGCAGCGCAACCAGCGGTGATAGATCGACCATGCCTATAGTCGGCACGATGCGTTGTATGGGTTGCAGCATGGGTCGTGTCAGCGCGGAAACGACGGGCGCCAACGGACTCTGTGGATTCACCCATGACAAAATCACCTGCACAAAAATTGCGCCAATAGCAAAATAAACCGCTAGCCGCGCGAGCAGAATCAGTGCCATCAACAGCGACGTGACGATGGCGCCCCCCGAATCCGGCATGCCGCCCCTGACTAAAAGTATCAGCAGCACTTCGATAACGAGCACCAGCCATGCGAGCACCAACGTCGCAAGATCGTGCCCCCACAAACCGGGAATCACGCGGCGCGCGGGCAGCACCACAAAGTTGGTCAGGGCCTGCACGAACGCCGACAGCGGATTGCGCGATGCGGCGCGGCACACTTGCAGCCAGAAGCGCAGCAGCAATACGCCCGCGAAAAATTCGCACAGCGCCTGTATCAGAAAGATGGCTGCGTTGTTTAGCATCTAAATATTATTATCAATAAAAACAATGGGTTATGAAATAATCGTCATTAACTTTTTCCCAGCTCACTACCCAGCTCACGCGAGCGCTCGGCAGCCGCTTTGACAGCGCGCCCGATGGCGGCTTTGACGGCATCCGCTTCCATGCAAGCCAGTGCGCGTTCTGTAGTGCCACCTTTTGACGTTACGCGTGCGCGCAGTGTGGCCGCGCTTTCGGGGCTTTCGGCAGCGAGTTTGGAAGCGCCGGTAAAGGTGGCCATTGCAAGCCGCCGCGCGGTTTCAGTGCTCATGCCCAAATCACGTGCCGCCTGCTCCAGCGCTTCAATAAAATAAAACACATAAGCCGGGCCGCTGCCTGAAACCGCCGTGACGGCATCAATATCGTCTTCGCGGTCAACCCACACCGTTTCGCCTACCGCGCCCAGAATACTCTCGGCACTTGCCCGATCCGCAGCAGAAACTTCAGGCAGCGCATACAAGCCGGAAATGCCTGCGAGCACCAGCGCGGGGGTATTAGGCATCACGCGCACTATACGTTTGTGCTCGATATTGTGTTGGCCTAGCCAGCGCGCCAGATCGCTGCCGCGTATGCCTGCGGCAATGCTGATCACCAATGTGTTCTTGATCAACGGCGCGAGCTGAGCGGCGACTTCGTGTATCTGCTGTGGCTTGATCGCCAGCACCACACAGTCTGTCTGCATGGATTCTGCGTTAACGCTGGCAAAGGTTTTAATCTGTAACGTCTGTTCAAGTTTTTCGCGGGCAGCGGGCAGAATTTCAACCACGCGCAATGACGCCCGATCCCAGCCGCGCTGTATCAGCCCGCTGATGATGGCGGTGGCCATGTTGCCGCCACCGATGAAGGTAATAATCATGTTTTTGTGAGGCTTAACAGGTGAAAGGGCGGGGGATAAGGTGAGGGGTGAGACGCAATGGCGCAATGGTAACGCGTTTCACGCCTTGCTCCTCATGCCGAAGATGGCTGAACCCACGCGCACCAGCGTGGCGCCTTCAGCGATGGCGTCTTCCAGGTCATCCGACATGCCCATGGAGAGCGTGTCCAACGGGTGTCCCAGTGCGATAAGTTTCAATTGAAGTTCGCGTAACAACGCAAAGCGCTGGCGGCGCAGCATGCTGTCTGGCGTCGGTTCCGGGATCGTCATCAGGCCGCGCAATTTCAGCCGGGGTAGCGCAGCAATGGCTTGCGCCAGCGCTGTGGCTTCCTCTGGTGCGACACCGGACTTGCTGGCTTCGCCGCTGACGTTGACTTGCATACACACGTTCAATGGCGGCAGTGATGGCGACCGCGCGTCATTGAGCCTTTGCGCGACGCGTTCTCGGTCGATGCTGTGTACCCAGTGAAAATTTTCGGCGATGGGCCGCGTTTTATTGCTCTGAATGGGGCCAATGAAATGCCACACCAGATCAAGCGTCTGAAGCGCGCTGATTTTATCCAGCGCTTCCTGTACATAATTTTCGCCAAAAGCGCGCTGACCGGCAGCAGCGCATGTGCGCACGCAATCAGCACTAAACGTTTTGCTCACCGCGAGTAGCGCCACGTCCCCGGTGCTACGCCCTGCGGCCTGCGCAGCGGTGGTGATGCGCGACTTCACGGCTTGCAAGTTGGCGGTGATTGTGGACATAATTTACCTGTGCGAATTTAAGGCAGAATGGCGTAGAATCAATATCCGAATCAATATGTTAGCAGGCAAACTTCAGAAGCAGGCTAACCAGGCCAGCACGGGGAAATTATAATGGACATCGCGGAACTGCTGGCCTTTGTGGTCAAGAATAAAGCCTCTGACCTGCATTTATCGTCGGGGCTGCCGCCGATGATTCGGGTGCATGGCGACGTGCGCCGCATCAACTTGCCGCCGCTCGAACACAAAGACGTGCATGCCATGATTTATGACATCATGAATGACGGCCAGCGCAAGTTCTACGAAGAAAATCTGGAGTGCGATTTTTCGTTTGAGATTCCCAATCTGGCGCGTTTTCGCGTCAATGCGTTCATGCAGAATCGCGGGTCGGGCGGCGTGTTTCGTACCATTCCTTCCAAAATATTGTCGCTTGAAGATCTGAAAGCACCGAAAGTTTTCACCGAAATCGCCAATCAGCCGCGCGGCGTGGTGCTGGTGACAGGGCCTACCGGGTCGGGCAAATCCACCACGCTGGCGGCGATCGTCAATCACATCAATGAAAACGAATATGGCCATATTCTGACGGTGGAAGACCCCATCGAGTTTGTGCATGAATCCAAAAAATGCCTGATTAACCAGCGCGAAGTCGGCCCGCATACCCTGTCATTCTCCAACGCATTGCGCTCGGCGCTGCGCGAAGACCCGGACATTATTCTGGTGGGCGAGCTGCGCGATCTGGAAACCATACGTCTGGCCATGACAGCAGCGGAGACCGGCCACTTGGTGTTCGGCACGCTGCATACAAGTTCTGCTGCCAAAACCATCGACCGTATCATTGACGTGTTTCCTGCTGATGAAAAGGAAATGATGCGCGCAATGTTATCGGAGTCGTTGCGTGCGGTAATATCACAGACGCTGCTCAAGACCAAAGATGGCACGGGCCGCGTTGCCGCGCACGAAATCATGGTGGGCACTCCCGCCATCCGTAACCTGATCCGCGAAGCCAAGGTTGCGCAGATGTATTCGGCGATTCAGACGGGCGCCAATCTTGGCATGAAGACGCTGGACCAAGACCTTCAGGATCTCGTCAAACGCAACGTCATCAGCAAAGAAGAAGCGCGCAATAAAGCGGCGAATAAAGAGACCTTTAATTAGCGGCGCAATCAGCGCAGCAGGAGAATCAGGATGGATAGAGATACCGGCGTCAAATTCATGCACGACCTGCTGCGGGCGATGGTCTCGAAGAAGGCATCCGATCTGTTTATCACAGCGGGATTTCCGCCTGCCATCAAGCTTGACGGCAAAATGACGCCGGTGGCGAATCAATCGCTAACGCCACAGCACACGGCTGATCTTACGGCATCGATGATGAATGACAAGCAGTCATCAGAATTTGAATCCACCAAGGAATGTAATTTTGCCATCAGCCCCGGCGGCATAGGTCGCTTTCGCGTCAGCGCATTTGTGCAGCAGGGGCGTGTGGGCATGGTGCTGCGTACTATTGTCGCCAAAATCCCCAACTTTGATGATCTAGGATTGCCGCCGATACTGAAAGACGTGGTGCTGGCCAAGCGGGGTTTGGTGATGATGGTAGGCGGCACCGGCTCTGGTAAATCCACGTCACTGGCTGCAATGATTGGTCACCGCAATGAAAATACCTACGGCCATATCATCACCATCGAAGACCCGATTGAGTTTGTGCACGAGCACAAGAATTGCGTGATCACCCAGCGTGAAGTTGGCGTGGATACCGATTCCTGGCACGCCGCGCTGCGCAACACTTTGCGGCAAGCGCCCGATGTGATTTTGATCGGCGAGATTCGTGATCGTGAAACGATGGATTACGCGATTGCGTTTGCCGAGACCGGCCACCTGTGCATGGCGACGCTGCATGCCAACAGCGCCAATCAGGCGCTGGATCGCATGATCAACTTTTTCCCCGAAGAGCGCAAGCACCAGTTGCTGATGGATTTGTCGCTCAATATACGCGCCATTGTTTCACAGCGGTTGTTGCCCAAACGCGACGGCAAAGGGCGCGCAGCAGCGGTGGAAATCATGCTCAACTCGCCGCTGGTGTCGGATTTGATCTTCAAGGGAGATGTGCATGAGATCAAAGAAGTGATGAAAAAATCGCGTGAACTCGGCATGCAAACCTTTGACCAGCACTTGTTTGAATTGTATGAAGCAGGTCTGGTGAGTTACGAAGACGCGCTACGCAACGCCGATTCGCTTAACGAATTGCGCTTGACGATCAAGCTGCAAGGCAAAGAAGCCAAAGACAAAGACATCATGACCGGCATTGATCACTTGCAGATTACGTGATCAGTTTACGTCGATAGCCGGTGTTGGTTTTACCCGCCGCATACCGCCCGCCACCATTTTGTATTCAAACAAGCGGCATTCCAGCGCGCCGTTAAACAGCGGCGTGCGTTTGGATGCCGCCAGGCCAATGCCCTTGGCAAGTTGCATGTCCGACGACAAAATATACGCCGTCCAGCCGCTGAATTTTTGCTTCAGCGCGTCACCCAGCTTCGGATAAAACGCGGCGAGTTCGTCACGGTCTTCCATGCGCACACCGTAGGGCGGATTGGTGACTATTATGCCGCCGGACATACCCGCTGCGGCTGGCGCGGGCATTTCAAACACGTTAGCTTGCTTGAGGGCGACGCTACTGAGCAAATCCAGTTCATCAAGATTGGCGCGCGCAAGCTCCAGTGCATCGCCGCGCAGGTCTGAACCGTAAATAATTGTTTTTATCGAATTATTTTCAGCGGCATAAGCGGTGTTTCGCAGCGCTTCCCACGCCTTTTCGTCAAAATTCAACAGCTTTTCAAAGCCAAACACGCGGCCAATGCCGGGCGCGCGGTGCGCGGCAATCTGCGCGGCCTCACACAAAATCGTGCCGCTGCCGCACATCGGGTCGAGCAGCGTAACGTCCGGCGTCCAGCCCGCTAACGCCAGCATGCCCGCTGCTAGATTTTCACGCAGCGGCGCTTCGCCCGCCTCGCGTCGGTAGCCGCGCTTGAATAGCGGCTCGCCCGACAAATCCAGATACAGCGTCAGCATTGTCGCTGTCAGAAACGCATGCACGCGCACATCCGGCGCGTGCGTATCGATGCTGGGGCGCACGCCACCGCGCGCACGAAACACATCGCAGATCGCGTCTTTGATACGCAGCGTAATGAAATCGAGGCTTTTCACCGGCGCCTTAATCGCAGACACATTAACGCGTAACGTTCGCTCCACACTGAAGTGCCGAAGCCAATCAATCTTGCGCGTGGCGTCGTAAATATCCTGCTCCATGCGGTACTGCGCCTGCCCCACGCGCCAAAGCACACGGCTCGCCACGCGGCTATGCAGATTGGCGGCGTAGCCCAGCTTCAGATCACCGGCAAATTTGACCCCACCCTCCACGGCAGTTACGTTTGTGGCGTGCAGCGCAGTGAGTTCACCAGCGAGTACGGCTTCCAGCCCGCGCGGGCAGCTTGCAAAAAATTGCGTGTCAGTGTTCATAAATTCATTGCAGACTCATTACAGATCAACGTAAACCTCAAATAAAACACGCTGCCACGGGTTGCGTGCCTGCGTGAGTTTAACGATGCGCGCTTTCACCGGTGCACCGCGATCCATCTGCCGTGCCACATCGGCATTTTCACGGCGCGGGATGTAGCCCAGGCGGCTGCCATTCCACTCAATGCGCACCGCGTTGGCGTCATGCACATTGTCGCGCTCGCGCACTAGGGTGAGTATGTCGCCGGGCTTCATTTCATCCCAGCGCGCTTTGCCGTCGTAATACTGAAAGCCCGCCAGCGGCGATTGCTGCACGATGATGCTGGATTCACCCAACGCCATCGTCGGCGCAACCACCAGTAATACTGTTACCAGCAGTGCGCGCATGAACCTCAAAACGGTTTCACCACAACCAAGATGACAATCAGCAATAAAAGAATCACCGGTACTTCATTGAACCAGCGAAACCACACGTGCGAGCGCGTGTTTTTTCCCTGCTCGAACTTTTTCAGCAAGCTGCCGCAGGCGTGGTGATAACCGATGAGCAGCACCACCAGTACGAGTTTGGCATGCAGCCAACCGCCGCTGATACCCTGATTGAAATACGCTAACCACAGCCACAGCCCGAATCCCAGGGCCAGTCCCGACAACGGCGACATAAAGCGATACAGCTTGCGCGCCATCACAAGCAAACGTTGTGTCGCGGCGGCATCGGTTTCCATCGCCAGATTCACCAAAATACGCGGCAAATAAAACAGCCCTGCGAACCACGCAGTGACAAAAACGATGTGTAACGCCTTAATCCATAACATATTGATTTTATGTAAGAATTCTTCTGCGTAGATAATGCTGCGCGACACTGAAGCTTACACTCGCGTAGAGCGCCAGCACCAGCACATGCAGCCACGCGTGCGCAGGTACTACGCCCAGCATCAGCGGACGTGATAGCGCCACCGCGTGCGTCAGTGGCAGCGCTTGTGCTGCGATCTGCGCGAATGCGGGCAATTGCTCCAGCGGATAAAACACGCCGCACAACAACATCATCGGCGTGATGGCCAGAGTGAAGTAATACATGAAAAAATCGTAGCTCGGCGACAGCGCCGTAACGATCAGTCCCAGTGCGGCAAATACCAACCCCGTGAGCATTATCACCGGCACAATCAGCAGGGCCAGTGGCGAGCCGATCAAACCCATTGCTGCCGCAACCAGCAGCACCGCGCAGCCCGACAGCACGCTTTTGCTCGCGGCCCACACCCACTCACCCATCACAACGTCGTCCAGCGTCAACGGTGCGTTGATGATGGCATCCCACGTGCGCTGCACGTGCATGCGCGAAAACGCCGAGTACATGGCCTCGAACGAAGCGGTAAACATGGTGGATGAACACACCACACCGCCTGCCAGAAACGCCACGTAACTCACGCCCTGCATTTGCGGCAGCATGCTGCCGAGGCCATAACCCAGCCCCAGCATGTATAGCAACGGGTCTGCCAGATTGCCCAGCATCGACGGGATTGCCAGCTTGCGCCATACCAGTAAATTGCGCCGCCAAACGTGGATGAATCTAAGGTTCACTGGATTCAGTCCCGCAACTCGCGACCGGTGAGCTTGAGAAACACATCTTCCAGATTCGCGCGGCGGTGCAGATAGCGCAAATCCTGTGCGTTATTTTGCTCGCTGTAA
Organism: Betaproteobacteria bacterium; assembly: GCA_947486575.1. GTDB lineage: Bacteria > Pseudomonadota > Gammaproteobacteria > Burkholderiales > SG8-41 > UBA5216. The sequence goes on from CANKUB010000055.1 coordinate 26,507, forward strand.
GCGCCCAAATCCGCCACCAGCGCCCGCGCATCATGCGCGTAGCAAAACACGGTTTCGCCGTGCTGTTCGCAACGCTCGGCGAGTTTTGCGCCTGCGGATGCTGCCCAGGCTTCAGCGCCGTCGCCGTAGACTTCAACCACTTCAGGTTCGATATTCGCGGCGATCAATTCACGCGGCGTGCCTGTCGAAATAATGCGCCCGTTGTCCATGATGGCGATGCGATGGCACAGCCGCTCGGCTTCTTCCATGAAATGCGTGGTGAGCAGCAGTGTTTTGCCGCGCAAGGTGAGTTGCCGCAAACGCTCCCAAATGACATGGCGCGCCTGTGGGTCAAGCCCGGTAGTGGGCTCATCCAGAAACAGCAAATCTGGGTCGTTAATCAGCGCGCGCGCCAGTGTCAGCCGCCGCTTCATGCCGCCGGAAAGTGCGCGGATGCTGGCGTCACCGCGACTGGCCAAGCCCGCATATTCCAGCAAATCGGGAATGCGCTTTTCGAGTTCGGCGTGCGGGATATCAAAATAACGACCATACACCAGCAGGTTTTCGCGCACCGTAAAATCAGGGTCAAGGTTATCCAGTTGCGGTACTACGCCTGCACGCACGCGTGCTTCGCGCGCCTGCGCGGGCACCGCGCAATCGAGCAGCGTAATGCTGCCGCTGTCGGCAAGCGTCAGGCCCAGCGCGAGACGCAGCGTGGTGGTTTTGCCCGCGCCATTGGGGCCGAGCAAGCCAAAACATTCGCCGGGTGCAAGGTCAAAATCCACACCGGCGACGGCTGCTTTGCCCGCGTAAGACTTGCGCAGGCCGCGCACTGACAGCAATGTCATGCGCACCAGCGAGTGATGATTTGCGCCAGCAAATGCAGGCGGCCATGAAAAAAATGTTCGCCACCCGGCACCACTACGATCGGCAAATTCTGCGGGCGTGCCCAATCGAACACCGCTGCAAGCGGCACTACGTCGTCCAGTTCGCCGTGTATCACCAAGGTGTTTTCGGGCACTGTCTCAGACGCAAAACGATTCACTGCCGGGCCAACCAGCACCATGCGCTCGCAAGAAATGCGCTTGGCGACGCGCGTTTGCACAAAACTGCCGAACGAAAAACCCGCAAGTATAAGTATTTGATTATTATAATGTTTTTGTGCATAACCCGCAACAGCCAACAGGTCGTCGGTCTCGCCGATGCCGCTATCGTGCGTGCCCGTGCTCGTGCCCACCCCGCGAAAATTGGGCCGCACCGCCACGTAACCCAAGCCGTTAAACGCGCGCGCGAGCGTGGTCACCACCTTGTTATCTTTGGTGCCACCTTGCACCGGGTTAGGGTGCGCGATCAGCGCGATGCCTCGTGGCGTGCCCGCAGGCTCGCTAATGTCCGTTTCGATATCACCCGCAGCGCCGGGTATCAGTACCGTTTCAACGCGCGCAGGCATCTATATTTTCAGCCGCTCCACCACGCGGCCATTGAGCAGATGTTCGTTGACGATTTCGTCTACATCTTCCTGATCGACATAGGTGTACCAGACTTCTTCGGGATAGATCACCATCACCGGGCCTTCATCGCAACGATCGAGGCAGCCCGCCATGTTGACGCGCACCTTGCCTTTGCCATTTAACTTGAGCGATTTGACTTTGTCTTTGGCGTAATCACGGATTTTGCTGGCACCATAGTTGTTACAACAATTTGCCCCATTCTCACGCTGGTTACAGCAAAAAAACACATGGCGTTCAAAATAGCTCACGGGTGGCCTCTCTTCAGGATACATTTACGAATACGTTTGCGTATTATAAAGGCTTGGCGTGACGTATGACTCGCCACAGCGCCGCGCACAAATACGATAGCGCAATCAGCGGCCACAACTCCGACAGCGCACGCAGAATGCTTGAAAAACTCAATAGGTGACTCGGTCTGCCGCCCGCCAGCTTGACCGGCACGGTGAAATACGGATTGTCCGGCGCAAGATTTATGGCGGCCAGCGCCAGTAGCAAAAATAGTAGCGCCAGCGCCACCCGCACACGCTGGCCCAGCGTGAGCAGGCCCGCGAGCAACGTGGCGCCCAACAACAAGCCGAGCGTTGCGCCGGGTGTAATCCACGCCCACGCACCCTGCGGCTTGCCCAGCACTGCGTTAATCAGCATTTTGCACGTGAACGCAGCAGCGATTACCGTGGCGATAACCACGCCGCGCCGCGCATCGGCGCGCAGCAATGTCGAGAGCAACAAGCCCACCCCCAACACGTTAAAAAACACCACCGCCGCTTCCGCTGACAGTAAACGGTTCGGCGTGTGAAAAATCACCTCGGGCAGATCAAAGGTTTCGCGCAACTGGCCGGTGCCGAAAATCTGCATGAGCGGATTGAGCTGCGTGATAACCCACAAACACGCCACAACGATGCCGATGTCGGTGAGTGCGCCTGGCAGGAACACCCGATCACGCAATGCGCCGAGTCGTGCGCCGATTGCCCGCGCGGGCAAAAATAGCGGTGCCGCCAGTGCGCCGACCAGTGCGCCGCCACTGTTAGCCAGCACATCAACATTGGAGGCTATGCGCGCGGGTAAAAACATTTGCAGACTTTCCAGCGCAATGCTTGCGCCGGTGGCCAGCAGCACACTGACCAGGACGGCTGCGATCGGCGGCAACACCAAACGCAGCGCCAGTGTCAACATGAATCCTAGCGGAACGTACGCCGCCACGTTAACCAGCACATCGGCGAGCGTGATGTAACGCGGCCACGGTGCCGTGAGAAAACCATACACTTCTTCAGCGGG
>CANKUB010000056.1 GCA_947486575.1 Betaproteobacteria bacterium
CTGTCGTAATGACCTGGCAGCGAATACAAGGCCATCTTCGAACTGCAATTGGTGCAGTGTTTGCTCGACGGTTTGCTTTGCAGTGGCGGAAATTGAGAGGCAGACATGGCTTGAGCAGAAACCCTGACCCATAGATTTTATTTAATTATTTACTTTCACTGTAATACCGGCCCACTAATTCCACCTCATTCTTCGAGCCGAGTATCACGCCTTGGCGTTGATGCAGTTTTTCCGGCTGCACATCCATGATGCGCTGCGGGCCGTTGATCGCAGCGCCGCCCGCCTGCTCGACAATAAACGCCATCGGATTCGCCTCATACAACAAGCGCAAGCGCCCGCCGGTGTGTTTGGCATCCACTGGATACATGAACACGCCGCCGCGCGACAGTATGCGATACACGTCCGCTACCATCGACGCCACCCAGCGCATGTTGAAATCTTTTCCGCGCGGGCCGGTGCTGCCTGCGATGCACTCGTCGATATAACGTTTGATCGGCGGCGTCCAGTTGCGCGCATTCGACATGTTGATGGCGAACTCTTTAGTGTCAACGGGGATTTCGATTTTTTCTTCGGTCATGATCCAGCTACCCATCTCGCGGTCGAGCGTGAAGCCGACGGTGCCGTTGCCGACGGTGAGCACCAGTATCGTTGCCGGGCCATATACCGCAAAGCCCGCCGCCACTTGTTTCGAGCCCGCCTGCAGAAACGCTTTTTCGTCTGGCTCAACCACACCTTCCGGGCAACGCAGCACGGAGAAAATCGTGCCCACTGACACATTCACGTCGATGTTCGATGAGCCGTCCAGCGGGTCATACACCAGCAAATATTCGCCCTTGGGGTAGCGATTCGGAATCGACAGCGGCAAATCCATTTCCTCGGAAGCCATCGCAGCCAGATGGCCGCCCCACTCGTTAGCCTCAACCAGCACGTCGTTGGCGATGACGTCGAGCTTTTTCTGTGCTTCGCCCTGAATGTTGTCTGAACCCGCGCCACCCAGCACCCCGGCCAGCGCGCCTTTGCTGATGGCATTGCTGATGGATTTGCACGCGCGTGCAACCACTTCGATCAGCAGCCGCAGCTCAGCGGAAACGATGCCTTGTTTGCGTTGTTGTTCAACCAGATATTGTGTGAGTGATACGCGGCGCATGGTGTTTCCTATCGTAAGTATGGCTTCAGTCTATAGAATGGCGGATTATCCGTTTTCCGGGCAAGTTTTGCATCCTACCAGCTAACTTCATGAAAAAACTTATCCTCATTGGCGGCGGGCACGCACACGTCGAAGTGTTGCGCCAGTTCGGGTTACAGCCCCCGGCCGATGTGGAAATCACCCTGGTCAGCCCCGATCGCCACACGCCCTATTCCGGCATGCTGCCGGGGCTGATCGCCGGGCATTACACATTTGAACAATGCCATATTGACTTGCAGCCGCTGGCAGCCGCCGCTGGCGCACGGCACCTGCCCGCGAATGCGCAGGCGCTGAATGCGACGCAGCGGGTGGTGACCTTGAGCGACGGCAGTAAACTTGACTATGACGTCGCCAGCATCAACGTCGGCTCGACGCCGGTGGTGCAAGGTGTCGAAGGCGCCGCGCAGCACGCCATCATGGTAAAGCCAGTCGCCGGATTTCTGACGCATTGGGCCACGCTGATTGAGCGAGTACGCGCGGGCAGCGTGACATCCATCGTAGTGGTTGGTGGTGGCGCTGCAGGCGTGGAAATGCTGCTGGCCATGCAGCACTACTTCGCCAAGCAGACACCGCGCCAGAGCGTCGAGTATGGTTTAGTGACAGATGCGCCACAGTTGCTGGCGCAGCACACTAGCGGTGTACGCGCGGTACTCACGCGCAACCTCGCGCGGAAACGTGTTGCGGTACATTGCGGGCTGCGGGTGTCACGCGTTGAAGCGCAGGCACTGATCGCAATGAATGCAGCAAATATCGAGCAGCGTATTAAAGGCGACGCCATCGTGTGGGTTACTGGTGCCGCACCACCAGCCTGGTTGTCGCACTGTGATCTGAATTTAAACGATAAGAAATTTATTAATATAAACAATAACTTACAATCCACCAGCCATTCTGCGGTATTTGCAGTCGGCGATTGCGCAACCATCGCAGGCGCTGCGTATCCGAAGTCCGGCGTGTATGCGGTGCGGCAAGGCCCGATACTCTCGCACAATTTACGCGCGGCATTGAGTGGAACGGTGCTGCAAATGTACACACCACAACCACGTGCACTGGCGTTAATCAGTACGGGCGAGCGTCATGCGATTGCCTCGTGGGGGCCGCTGGCGCTACACGGCAATTGGGTGTGGCGCTGGAAGGACAGTATTGATCGGGCGTTTATGGCGAGGTATTGTGGATAGTACGCAGCAGTGTCTTCCGCGTTAGGATGAGGTCGGCGGGCGTGCTGCCTGCTGAGCAGGCGCTGACGGCATTTCGAAAATTTCAGTGCGCAACGTTAAGCAAGTGAGAAAATCCGCAAGTAACTCTGATGTAACACTAGACTGATATTTATGCGACTTAACGACGAAGAACAAGACATTCTGGCCGGCAAGCTGGGTACTGTGCCGCAACAGGCGCTGCAGCACCAGATTGCCGTCGGTGATTTCTTTGGCGCCGAAGATTTTGTGCCGGTTACGCAGGCGCACATCATGGCCGATACCGAGAGCCTCGGCGAAGCTGGCGTACGATGGCTGGAGGGTCTGGCCGCAACCACAGAGGGCAGACGGCGCGTATGCATCCCTACCATAACTGATCCGCGCGGCACGGATTTCTCCAAGGCATCCTATCTGGGGCAAGCGCCGTGGATGCTTGATCTTGAGCGGCGCGCGATTGCCGCTTTCATGAAGCTGGGTGTCACGATGACCGACACCTGCATTAATTACCAGACCATTCAAGCCCCTACGCGTAACGAACACCTGGCATTTGGCGACACCGGCGTGGTGATCTATTCGAACTCGATTTGCGGTGCACGATCCAACTTTGAAGGCGGGCCGTCCGCAGTGTCAGCGGGATTGACCGGGCGCACCCCGCGTTACGGCTTTCATTTGAACGGACAACGCCGTGCAACCATCCACTTTCGCACTGAATTTACGCCTACCTCGCTCAACGAGTGGGGTGCTTTAGGTGCGCTGATTGGGCGCATTGCTGGCAACTACTGGGCGGTGCCGGTGATCGAAGGCATCGAGGGCGCCCCACGCTCGGATCAACTCAAGCACTTTGGCGCCGCCATGGCGAGCTTCGGCTCCATTGCACTGTTTCATCTTGTTGGCATTACACCGGAGGCCAGCCGCCTTGCCGATGTCGCTTCTGCGGATCTGCCGACACATCGGATCACGCGTGCCGATGTGGGTGCGCTACAACAATCGTATCGCAAGGAGGGCAAAGTGGACGTGGTGGTGTTTTCCGCACCGCAACTGAGTCTTTACGAACTGCGTGCACTTGCCGACTTATGCGATGGGCGAAATTTTGCCGTGCCGTTGCTAGCCATCACCAGTCCGCAAGTAAAGCCCGACGCCGACCGCATGGGTTTCACGGCACGTATTGAAGCAGCGGGCGGGACCGTGATGTCCGGCATGTGTTTCTATCAATCTTATGCGCGCGAGATTGCCGAAGCCAAAGGCTGGAAGCGCCTAGTAACCAACAGCGCAAAATTGGTCAACATACTGGGCGGCTATGGTTACCAGCCCATGCTGGAATCGATGGAGGCGTGTGTCGACGCTGCCGTGAGCGGGAGCCTGTCATGAGCGTCAAATCATCGGTATTTCGGGCACGCCACGCCATGGGACGCAGCGTACGCGGCATCGCATTGGTGGCGAACGACGGCTTTTCTGCACGTTACGATCTGGATCGCATCGCTGGGTTATTCTCGCGCCCCACGCATAAGCTGACCGGCCAGTCGTACGTAGGCCGCATTTTGGTGCTGGATACCGCCAAGGGTGGCGTAGCTACTGCGTGGATGCTCCACGAAATGCAATCACGGGGTATGGCGCCGCTCGCATTGGTATTTAACTCCGTCAACCCCATCCTCGCGCAAGGGGCTGCGCTGGGCGATGTGCCAATGCTGGCCGGGTTTGATGACGATATCACTGCGGCCATTCCCAATGGGGCTGAATTGGAAGTCGATCCGAAACTGGGTGTCGTGACGATTTTGCGTTAGATCGGCGGTGGACTGCCCGCCTTCCGCCCTCCACAGTCAAGGTCACGCATGGTGTTACGCAATAGGCTGCCGTTTCTCGCGTATCCATTGCGATAGCAGCCATTTTTCACCGCGAGTGACCGCCAGACCGGTATGCACTGTATTCATGTCACCCGCGCCCTCTGCGCCGGTATTGTCAAACACCAGCGCCTCACCCACATCGCCGCGAAACTTGATCCCGAGTTTTGGAAATTCGGTCTCACCACCTGCATAACCACTGTTCAGATACACTAGGCAGGTTTTCACACGCTGGCCACGCAGGTGCATTTCCTCGGCGTAACCTGCCCGTGATGAATGAAAAAAATCGATGTGCGGCTTATACAATTCACCGCCGGAATAATGCAGCACTTCCATCGGCTCCAGGGCATTGAAGGCCACACCGGCGGCACGTGCAATGCGCGCACGTGCGAGCTGCAGCACCACATCCGTGTCGATCACTGAATAGGCTGCATTGGTATTGGTGCGCATCGGATCAACCTTCAGCGTGCCGCCAACGGCATCGAATACTTGCGCGCGTTGCAAGCGCGGCTTTGCATGCTCGATCACATAATTGCACATCACCAGCGGCAAAAATCCAGCATGCGCAGCAAAGCGTGGTTGTTCGTGCAACAGGCGCGTATCGAATCTAGCTAGCCACGGTTCAACGTCAGCCGCGCCGCTGATTCCCAATACGCCGAGCAACTGCCGCTGGCGCGTGGCTGGAGCGTGCTTGAGACCCGCCGCGTTAGCCAAGGCGTCAAACGCATCCGCCCAGCTTTGCTCACGCCCCACACCAGTGGCAGCCATCACCGCCAGATAAGCCCATGCTTCGGCGTCGTTCTGGCGCGCGGCTTCGCTGAGCAATTCCAGGCCATCAATGGGTGAGAACGGCGCATCGCGGCCCACCATCAGACGTGCGCCCAATGCCGTCATGGCAGCGGGATTGCCCGCGTACCTGGCGCGCACCAGTTTCTGAAATTCCGCGTCCGGCGTGGACGAATAGTCTGCCATGGTCTACAGATTCTACAAACTACCGAGCACCTTACCCCATTTGGGATCAGGTCGGTACAACATTTTGTCGCCTGCCGCATGCAACGCCGCCCAAGTCGTCGACAGAATATTCAGCAGCACCGGCTTGCCGAACTCCGCTTCCAGCATGGGCACGGCGTGTATCGCAAACCACAAACCACCGGGCATCAGCAGCGCTTGCGCCTGCGGTGCATCACGCAATACCTGACGACCCAGTTCGAGGGCGAGATCGTGGTCATCTCCCGCGATGGAGTGTTTGTTTTGATCGAGAGTGCGTGCGCGCGCGCGGCAGGCCAGCACCTCTATGCCGGCATCGGCAAGATATTTTGTCAGCATGCCGTTGACCGCATCGGGCCAGCGCGTGGCCAGTGCAATTTTGGTAGCGCGGAAATGTTTGAGTGTGGCAATGTGCGCTTCAAGATCGGTGTCGCACGGCAGGCCGGTGCGCTTTTCAGCTTCCGTCAGAATTTCGAGCATGCGTTTACGGCCCAACGCGGAAGCCACTGGCACCCCGGACAGCGACATGCGATCTACTTTTTTCTTTGCCAGCAGATCAAAGCGATCCCACAGCGCAGGCAGATTTTCTTCCACAGCGGCGAGGCTGTATTCACGCAGATTCAGCCCCGTAGTCACCAGCATCATGCCTTCAGGTGCAACGCGGTAAAACTGATAGGCGTCCTGATCGGTATAAAGGTGGGGAATAACGTAGCCAAGCTGATACCACGGGCTGATGACGGACATGTGTTGCGTCTCCTCTGTGACGGTATGGCGCTGTTATTATAGTATGCGCTGCACAACACCAACCAGAGACTCCCATGATCGAAATCAAAGAAAAATCCGTCGCCGGACAAACCATACGTCTGCACGATGCCGACAACGTGGTCATCGCGCGCGTGGATCTCGCGTTGGGCGCGAAAATCGAAGGCGGGCTGACTTGTCGCGGACAAGTGCAAGCTGGGCACAAGGTAGCGTCGCGCGCCATTGCGCAAGGCGAGCCGATTCTCAAATACAACGTGGTGATTGGCTTTGCCGCCATGGACATTCCTGCGGGCAGCTACGTGCATTCGCACAATATGCAATTCCGCGAATTTGACCGCGACTATGCCTACGCGGAAGAATTCAAACCGGTGCAGATGGTGCCAGAGGCCGAACGTGCAAGCTTTATGGGCATTGTTCGCGCCAATGGGCAGGTGGCGACGCGCAATTTCATCGGCGTACTATCCACCGTGAACTGTTCGGCCACGGTTGCCCACAAGATCGCGGAATATTTCACGCCGGAAAGGTTGGCCGATTATCCGAACATCGATGGCGTCGCCGCTTTCTCGCACGACACCGGCTGTGGTATGGAAATGACCGGCGAGCCGATGGATTTGCTGCGCCGGACGATGGCGGGCTACGCACGCCACGCCAATCTTGCCGGATCGATGATCGTCGGCCTCGGCTGTGAACGCAATCAGATCAAAGGATTGATGAAGGTACAAAAGCTCGACACCAGCGACCGCTTGCACCTGTTCACCATGCAGGACACCGGCGGCACGCGCAAAACCATCGAAGCCGGCGTCGCGGCGGTCAAGCAAATGCTGCCGGAAGCCAACAAGGTCAAGCGCACCCGTGTGCCGGCAAGCCACTTGATGATCGGCCTGCAATGCGGCGGCTCGGATGGGTTTTCGTCGATCACCGCCAACCCCGCGCTGGGCGCGGCGATGGATATTTTGTGCCAGCATGGCGGCACAGCAATACTGTCTGAAACACCTGAGATTTACGGCGTCGAACACACGCTCACGCGCCGTGCGCGCAATCGCGAAGTCGGCGAAAAACTGATCGAACGCATCCGCTGGTGGAAAGATGTGTATACCGTGGGCCGCGACACGCAGATCAACGGCGTGGTCAGCCCGGGCAATCAGCACGGCGGCCTCGCGAACATCCTCGAAAAATCTCTGGGTTCTTCAATGAAAGGCGGCACCGGGCCGCTGATGGAGGTGTACCGCTACGCCGAACCCGTCACCCAAAACGGCTTCGTGTTCATGGACACACCGGGCTTCGACCCCTGCTCCGCTACCGGTCAGATTGCCGGTGGTGCGAACATGATCATGTTCACTACCGGACGTGGTTCGATGTTCGGCGCCAAGCCGGTACCGTCCATCAAGCTTGCCACCAACACACCCATGTTCCGCAAGCTCGAAGAAGATATGGACATCAACTGCGGCGAAATTCTCGACGGCACTTCGACGTTGCGTGAGATGGGTCAGAAGGTTTTTGAACTGATGCTGCGCACGGCTTCGGGTGAACAAACCAAGAGTGAATTGCTGGGACTGGGCGATCATGAGTTTGTGCCTTGGAATATTGGGGTGGTGGGCTGATACAAACGGCCTTTCGCATGGCTGCTTACTTCATGCAAATTGCAGCCAGCATCTTTGCAGCATGGGTAATTTTTCCCGCGCAAGCCCAGATTTGGAAACCCAGCCGCAACATAGAAATAACAGTCTCGTCAGGTGCGGGCGGCGCGGCTGATCGCGAGGCGCGCGAACTGCAAAAGCATCTGCAGCTGCTGCCCGGCATGCCCGCCATCACGGTGAACAATCGTCCGGGCGGTGGCGGTGCAATTGCGTGGTCTTCACTCAACCAACATCAGGGTGACGCGCACTGGATCGCCACCATGAACGTGGCGTTGTTATCGAATCATATTCTTGGTGTCTCGGCACTGCATTACCGCGACCTGACGCCGCTGGCAATGTTGATTCGTGAGTACATCGCGGTGTGGACGCACCTCGATTCACCGATTAAATCAGCGAGAGATTTGATAATGAGGCTCAAGGCCAATCCATCGGCATTGAGCTTCGGTCTGTCGCCGGGACTGGGCAATCAAAATCACGTCGTGCTCGGCATGCTGGCCAAGGCCGCGGGCATTGATCCCAGGTTATTGAAAATAATCGTTTATTCAGGAGGTGGTAACGGCATTACTGCCGCATTGGGCGGACACGTGGATGTGTGGGTAGGCACCTTGGGCGGAGCAATTCCACTTGCCCAATCCGGCAAAGTCAATGTGATGGGGGTCAGCGCACGCAATCGTCAACCCGGCAGAGCAGCCGCTCTGCCAACGTTTCGAGAGCAGGGGTTTGATGCCGTTTACGCAGCGTATCGCGGTGTCATTGGCCCCGCAGGTCTCTCGGCAGGACAGCGTGCGTTTTGGGATGCTTCGTTCGCCAACGTGGTCACCAGTGCAGCGTGGAAGGCAACCGCGCTCGAGCACGCATGGGAGCCCGATTACAAAAACAGCACGGAGGCACGCAAGCATCTCGATATCGAGTACGAGAACTTGCGCAAAATACTGACGGAGCTGGGCGTGACAAAGTGAAGTGACATCCTCAAAGGAAATTTCGTCGACGATGATTTCACACTGTGCACAACGTATGTCGTATCGGGTCTGCATCGCATTGCCTTCGCCTTACCAGTCGGTAAGCCACACTTGTGCTGCATACGGCATTCTCCTACCATGCAATGCGTGAACAAGCCAATGCCCTTGCTGTGCAGAATGTGGATTCCAGCCGCTGGTGCGTGCTGCGCGTACGCCGGTGCGGGAATGGTGGTGACCGCAGCAGAGTATCCCGAACGCCCCATCCGCCTGATTGTGGCATCCGCACCCGGCGGGCAACCGGATATCAATTCACGCATGTTCGCGCAAGAGCTGAGCAAGCAATTCAAGCAGCAGGTGATTGTCGACAACCGCGCTGGCGCCACCGGCCTTATCGGTTACGAAATGCTGGCAAAGGCATCGCCCGATGGCCACACCATGAGTTATGTGGCATTTTCGCTTGCCACCAACCCCGCCCTCATACCCAAGCTGCAGTATGACGTGGCACGCGATATGCAGTTAATCGTACTCACCCATATTTCACCGAATATTCTGGGCGTTGCGCCATCCCTGCCGGTGAAATCGGTGACGGAGCTCATCAGCTACGCCAAACAAAATCCCGGCAAGCTGATGTTCGGATCGGGTGGCACGGGCGCATCGTCGCACATTGGCATGGAGCTTTTCATGCAAATGACGGGCGCACCGCTGGTGCATATCCCGTACAAAGGTGTACAGCAGGCAATCACCGAAATGATCGGCGGGCGACTGCACCTGTTGAGTGACAACGCTTCGCCGATGATGCCGCACATCACCTCCGGCAGACTGCGCGGGCTGGGCACTACAGGCACCCGGCGTGTACCCATAGCGCCCGATCTGCCGACCATCGCCGAAGCCGGTGTACCCGGCTACGAGATTACGCCGTGGGGCGGCTATGCGGTACCAGCGGGCACACCCAAGTCCATCGTGATGCGGCTCAATGCGGAACTTAATAAAATCGTGGCCATGCCCTATGTGCGTGAACGCTGGATCGCCGTCGGCATAGAACCCATAGGTGGCACACCGGAACACTTTACGGCGCATGTCAAAAAAGAAACTGCCAAATGGTCTGAAGTGATAAAGCGAATGCAGGCGAAACCTGCTGACTAAAACGCAAACAAGGAGGAAGAAATGAACGCACTGATTACCGGCATTCTGTTCACTGCACTGGCAGGCGCGGCATCTGCCCAGACGCTGGACGAATTAAAGCGCGATGGCAACGGCGGCAACACTGACAATGTGCTGACCTTCGGCATGGGGTACCACCAGCAGCGCTACAGCCCGCTCAAACAGATCAACAAATCCACTGTAAAAAAACTGGTACCAATCTGGAGCGCGAGCCTCGATAACAATCTCGGTGAGCAGGCGCAGCCCATGGTTTACAACGGTGTGCTGTTCGTCCCCACCGTTAAAGACACGTTCGCCATCGATATCAGTACCGGTCGCCAGTTATGGCGCACGCCGGTGGACTATGCACCCGAAGTACCGCGCGTCGTATGTTGCGGACTGATCAACAAGGGGTTGGTGCTCTACAACGGCAAGGTGTATCGCGGCACACTCGATGCCCACGTGGTCGCGCTCGATCAAAAGACCGGCAAAGAGGTATGGAAGCAAAAAGCCATCGAATGGAAAGAAGGTTACTCAATGACCAACGCGCCGCAGATCGCCAACGGCGTTTTGATTACCGGCATTTCCGGGGGAGAATTCGGCATCCGCGGCTTCATCGACGGCTGGGATCCGGAAACCGGTAAAAGGCTGTGGCGCACGTACACCACGGCAGCCCCCGGCGAACCCGGCGGTGACACGTGGCCTGCTGGCGGCGACCATCATCTGCGTGGTGGCGCAGGCACCTGGATGACCGGCTCATACGATCCGGAGCTTGACCTCGTCTACTGGGGTACTGGAAACGCCGGCCCGTGGGCACCGCATATACGACCGGGTGATAATTTGTATGTAGCGTCAGTAATCGCCGTGCGTCCGAAGACCGGGCAAATCGTCTGGCACTATCAGTGGACGCCGGGTGACATGTACGACCACGACGGCATCAACGAAAACATCCTCGCCGACATGCGTGTCGACGGCCAGATGCGCAAAGTGCTGATGCACGCGGATCGCAACGGTTTTATGTATGTGCTCGACCGCGCCACCGGCAAGCCTGTTGCCATCAATGCCTACGCCAAGCAAAACTGGGCCGACAGCATCGACCTCAAAACCGGCAAGCCGGTGGAATCCGAGGTGTCCAAACGCCTGCGTGCTGGCGAGAAAGTCGAAATCTGGCCCTCGTATCGCGGCGGCAAAAACTGGCCGCCGATGGCATTCAATCCCAATACGGGCCTGCTGTACGGCGCGACCATCCATCAATCAATGGAATACTGGTTTGAGCCGAAAGTCGAATACAAAGTAGGGGCGCGTTATACAGGCAACGGCTTCAAATTCATCGACAGCGGCCCTGGTGTGCCGCTGGGCCACTATGAGGCCATCGACCCACTCACCGGCAAAGCCAAGTGGCGCGTGCCCCTGAATGACTTCACCCAATGGGCCGGTACCTTCAGCACAGCGGGCGGGCTGCTCTTTACCGGCAAGCGCACAGGCGAGCTACTGGCAGTGGACGAAGAAACCGGCAAGACGCTATGGCAGTTTAAAACCAGTTCCGGCGTACACAGCATGCCCATCACCTATACGCACAAGGGCAAGCAATACATTACTGTGATCAGCGGGTTGGGCGGCAACAGCGGTATCAGCAACCCTGCGATACGCGCACACGTGTCGCCAGGGGCATCGGTTTGGACGTTTGCGTTGATGGACAATTGACCAGACAGCGCCCGAACCATAACTTATTGTTTTTAATAACTATTTATGACCACACCACAATCTCAGATGGTTCCGAACTCCAGCGGAACTGCTCCGCCGCAACTTAAAGCGCCCGCCAACGCCTGCGACAGCCATCACCATATTTATGACCCGGCGCGCTTTGCGCTGCCGCAGCCGCAACCTGCGCGACCGGTGCCGGCCAACAGTACAGTTGCCGATTACCGGCTTCTGCAAAAATGTATCGGCACTACGCGTAACGTGGTGGTGCAGCCACGCCACTACGGCACCGATAACGCCGTCACTCTCGACGCTATCAAACAACTCGGCAAAAACGCACGGGGCGTGGCTGTAGTACACCCAAGCATCAGCGACGCTGAGCTACAGCGATTCAACGATGCAGGCATACGCGGTATACGCTTCAGCCTGGGCGACCCCAAGACGCGCGCGGTACAGCCGGACATGATCGAGCCGCTGGCCGAACGCGTGGCCGAATTCGGCTGGCACATTCAGTTCAACATTGAAGCGGATCAAATTGTTGAACTCGCCGATATTTTGCGAAGGCTGCCCGTACCGATTGTGATTGATCACCTCGGACATCCGCATTTGCCAGCGGGCGTCAACGACGAATCGCACCGCATCGTGCGCGGCCTGCTGGACCAGGGACGTGCGTGGCTAAAGCTGGCGGGCGCGTATTTCAACACGAAGATTGGCCCTCCCACCTACGCGGACGCCACACAAATCGCACAGGCGTTCGTCAAGGCCGCTCCGGAACGTCTGGTATGGGGCAGCGACTGGCCGCACCCCAGTGCAACCGACGGCAAGCCGGACGACTCATTGCTGTTTGATTTGCTTTCGGTGTGGGCGCCGGATGAGGCGGTGCGCAATCGCATCCTGGTGCAAAATCCGGAGACGCTGTATGGCTTTGATCAATCGGCCTGATACGACAATCATCGGTAGGGTAGGCACAATCGCTTGTGCCGCATTGATTGCGGCAAACGCGGGAGCACAGACCTTAGCCTCAACAAATGCGGGCGCTTACCCCAACCGCCCCATCCGCATGGTCATCGCATTCCCGCCGGGCGGCAGCAATGATTTGATTGCGCGCTTTATCGGCGTACGTCTCACTGCAAAATTTGGCCAGCAAATTGTCTATGACTACCGCGGCGGTGCCTCGGGTGTTATCGGCACAGAGATCGTGGCACGTGCCGCGCCGGATGGTTACACGTTGCTGTTTGCATCGACCTCGCACACCATGAATGAAGTAATCCGCAAGGTGCCTTACGACACGCTGGGTTCGTTCGCGCCAGTAGCCATGTTCGGGCGCGGCCCCAATATGCTGGTGGCGAACCCCAGCTTGCCCGCGAAAACACTGCCGGAGTTGATTGCACTGGCGAAGGCAAGCCCCGGCAAAATCAACTATGCCTCTACCGGCATTGCGGGCATGCACCATTTCGGCGGAGAGTTATTCAAGCGACACGCCGGTATCAATCTCGGCCACGTGGCTTACAAAGGTGGCGGCGCATCATCGTTTGCCGTGCTGGCAGGCGAGGTGCCACTGATGTTTTCAACCATGCCGCTGGGCTTGCCGCATGTGCGGTCCGAAAAGCTGCGTGCGCTGGGTGTCGGCGGCACAACACGTTCGCCGTTGCTGCCCACGGTACCCACCCTGTCTGAAGGCGGCGCACGCGGCTATGAATTTACCGTGTGGTGGGGCCTGATTGCACCAGCACAAACACCGGTAGCCATCGTCACAAAACTAAACACCGAGATCAACACGATTCTGCGCGATCCGGATGCCGCAAAACAACTTGCCACCGAAGGTGCTGAAGTGACAGCATGGACGCCCGTGCAGTTCGGTACGATGCTGGCGGAAAACATGAACAAATGGAAAACCGTAGCGCGCGAGGCAAATATCCGCGCGGAGTAGGAGAATGCATGTTACAACAAATGGTAATACGGTCAAACGGTATCGGCGTTCTGTTACTGGCAATGGCATCGGTGTGCCAGGCTCAACAGCAGCCCAATTTCCCTACCAAACCCGTGCGCATCATCAACACCGTCTCCGCCGGCGGGCCAGCGGATGTCATCGCGCGCATCGTCGGGCAGAAATTGACCGAGTCCTGGGGACAACAAGTGGTGATCGATACGCGTGCGGGTGCTGCGGGCACCATCGGCGCGGAAATCGTGGCGCGCGCCGCGCCAGACGGCTACACGCTGCTACTGGGCTCGGCCTCGACCATGGTAACCGCACAGTTGGTGCAAAAAAGCGTGCCCTACGATTCGCTGCGTGATTTTGCGCCGGTAAGCATGGTGGTGATCAGTCCGTTCGCCTTGATTGTTCAACCATCGCTGGGCGTGAAAAGCGCGCCCGATCTCGTGGCAGCGGCCAAGTCCAAACCGGGCCAGTTTAATTTCGGCTCGACCGGCATGGGCAGCACCTCGCATCTGGGTGCCGAGCAGTTGAAGATGCTCACGGGCATCGACATCCGGCACGTGGCGTACAAAGGCGCTGTGCCTGCGATTGCCGATTTATTGGGGGGGCAGATACACATTCTGTTTAACAGCATGGCCTCGGCGCTGCCCCACGCAAAGTCGGGCCGTCTGACCATGCTGGCCACCTGTGGCGCCACACGCTCACCGCTCACACCCGATACGCCCGCGCTGACCGAAACCTGGCCCGGCTATGAAGTTGTCACCTGGTACAGCATTGCTGCACCGGCCAAAACGCCACGCCCGCTGGTCATGCAATTGAACGGTGAAATCCGCCGCTTACTCGCCAACCCGGATGCCATCGCGCGCTTTCAAGCCGGCGGCAATACGCCCGCGCCCAGCACGCCAGAGGCCATGCACGAATACACACGCAACGAGATCGAAAAGTTTCGGAAGATTATCAAGGCGGCCGGATTGCGCTTTGATACTTAGAGAGTAACTATTTGTTTTTATTGATATTATTAAGGACTTCTCATGATTAAAATCATACCCGCCTCGCCCAAAATCGGCGCAGAAATCCAGGGCGTCAACGCTAAGACCATGGACGACGCAACGTTTCGCACGGTTTATCAGGCGTTTCTGGAGCACATTGTTATTGTGATTCGCGGCCAGGAATTGAACGAGGAGGATTTCATGGCATTCAGTTCACGCTTTGGTGAACTGAAACCACACATCACCAAAAAGGCGCATCATCCGCGTTACGCCAACCTGATGCTGATGGACAACCGCATCCTGAATACGCAAACCGGCGAGGAAACCAGGACCGCGTCGCCATTGCTGGTACGCATCGGCAACGTGTGGCACACCGACACCAGCTACGACTACATTACCGCCAAGGCTACCGGCATGTATGCGGTGAACGTGCCGAGTATTGGTGGCGACACCCTGTTTTCAAATTCATACGCCGCCTACGACGCGCTGCCTGAAGACTTGAAACAAAAACTCGAAGGCCGGTCTGCCACTCACATCTACGGCGGCCGGCTCAAACGGCAACAGGAGCGAATGGAAGATTCCGAACGTGGCCGCGCACCAGCAATTCATCCGTTAGTGCCCACGCATCCCGAAACCGGCCGCAAATCGCTGTACTTTAACGACGGCCAGATCCTCAGCATCGTCGGCATGGATCCAGCAGAGAGTGATGCCACCATCACCGATCTCGCGCAACGTACTGCAAGCTCAGACGGAGATTACCGCCACAAATGGCAGCGCGGTGATGTAGTGATATGGGACAACCGCTGCTCCATCCACTGCGCCACCGGCGACTATCCGGCGAACGAGCGCCGCACCAACTGGCGTTCGACGATTATGGAGTTTGGCTGGCAGAAGCAGCAGGTAAAGACGGCTTAACGCTATCGCTCAAGGCTGGTTTAGCAAGGGAATGCTTTTGTAATCCGCCGCCTTCGGTATCGACTGCAAATAGGCATGGATGTCGGCAAGCTCTTCGTTCGGCAGTACGGCCTCCATATAGGGCGGCATGGGGCCTCTGCTGTTGCGCACGAACGCTGACAATGCCGCTAACGGCAGTGGTTCTGGCGCGAGTTTGGGGCCGGCGATTCCACCTTGGCCCACGAAACCATGGCACTGCCAGCAACCGTTTTTGACGTAGGCGGTTTTGCCCCTTACAGCATTTCCGGCATCGGCTGCAAACGTATTGACGTGACTGACCATGAACACAGCAGCCATCGAAGTTGCTGCAAGCCATCGAATATTCAGCATTATCACGTTCTCCAATTAGCGCGGCTGTGTCCAAACGTTAAGCAAAGCAGGTTGGCCAGATTGCACCACCGCGATAGCTTCTTTGAGCGCAGGCCCCAATTGCGCCGGGTCTTTGATCGGCCCTTTGGCCCACCAGCCCATCGACTCCGCAAGCTTGTGATATTCAATGTCCGGTCGCTCAATACTGGTGCCCACCGGCCCCATATCGCCGCCCAGATTCACCGGGCGATTGCGGAAATTTGCCAATCGCTGCACGTGCATCACTTCCTGATGGTAGCCCCGGTTATTGTGCATCACGGCGAGCAATGGAATCTTGTGTTTCGCCGCCGTCCACAACACACCTGGGGCATACATCAAATCGCCGTCTGACTGAATGCTCACCGAGAAGCGGCCCAGATCACGATTAGCCAGCGCCGCACCAATGGATGCCGGTGCGCCGTAACCCACGCCATAGCCGCCTGAGCGGCCCAGCCAGTGATGATATTTTTCCATCGGCCACAGGCGTACCGGCCAATTGCTGACGTTGCCTTCGGATGCCACCAGCGACCAATCCAGGTCTTTGATTTGGCCATACGTCTCCATCACCAGCCGCGCGGTGCTAATGGGGCTGGCGTCCCATGCCAGCGCCGCCGCCTGCCGCGTGCGCGCTTTGTTCTCGGCATACGTTTTACGGGCAGCTTCGCCACGTGCGGCTATCGCAGCCTTGCGCTCATTCGGAATTGCCGATTTCACCGCTTCGATCAACGCGGGCAACGTCGCCTCTGCATCGGCGGCCATTGGCACATCCACCACTTGATAGCGCTGAAAATCCTGATAGTTCGCCTTGGTGTTGAGTTCGACAGAACTGATACTGATTAATTTGGTGTCGGGTTTGATGCGCGTGCCGTTGGTGCCAATACCGCCATGCTCGCCGTTATCGGTAAACGAATTCACCACCGCCCAGAAATCCGACAACTCCATACCGATAATCACGTCTGCACCGTTCACCGCAGTCGGCGGGCTACTCAAATAATGCGTCTTGGGGAAATTCATGCGCCCGCCCTGATCGATCACCTTCGCCTGCAATAGCTCGGCCAACTGCACCAGCAGGCCCACACCCGCCGCAGTGCGCGCCGCACGATCCACCACGATTACCGGATTCTGCGCCTGCGCCAGCAGCCGCGCAGCTTCTTTCACCGCGCCGGTGTCGCCCTGCGGCGGCGCGGTAGGCACGTAGCGCGGCACATAGGGCTTTGCGCCGTGGTCTTTCATCGGCTCCTGCTGCAAGCCCGCGTCGAGCGAAATGGCGACCGGCCCGTACGGCGGCGTCATGGCAATCTTGTAGGCGCGCACGAATGATTGCGAAAAATGCTGCAACGACACCGGCGTGTCGTCCCACTTGGTGTAGTCGCGCACAATCGCGTTGATGTCCTGCGCCGAGTGGAACGTCGGCACGCCGGGCGGGCGATATGCGGCATCCAGATCGTTGCCGCCCACCACGATCACCGGCACGCGATCACACCATGCGTTGTAAACCGCCATCGTGGCATGCTGCAAGCCCACCGTGCCGTGGCATAGCGTCAACAATGGCTTACCCGCAATCTTGAAATAACCGTGCGCCATCGCCACCGCGGATTCCTCATGCATGCAGGTTAAAAACTCCGGCTTGGTATTGCCGCCGTAGTTAATCAGTGATTCATGCAGCGCACGAAAACTCGACGCGCAGTTTGACGGCAGATACTTGATGTCGAGTGACTTGATCACATCCACCATGAAATCCGAGCCGGGGATGCCTTTGACGCGGGCCAACTCCCGTGGCGTTGAAGTCTCGGCAGCGGCAACTTTTGCCGAAGGCGGTAATGCCGATGGCACGCGCGCCGGTGCATCGGCCGCACTCACAGGCGCAATAGTGCCCACGCTACTGGCGGCAGTCGCCGCACCCGCCGCGATCACGCCAGTCAGGAACTGGCGGCGACCTGCGTTTTCATTGCTCTTCTTGTGTTCCATGGATTGCTCCCTATCGTCTTTTCACTTATTTTTTTACGCGATTGTCGACAACTACAGCGCAGGCCAGAATGATGCGCCTGCGCTGGATCAAGTGCAATGCCAGTTGAGGCAATCTACCTCAGACAGCATAATCAATTGTTTTAATTGAGTTATTTATGATTGGCGATATTGAAGATCATTCTCCACTCACCGCGATATCAAGTCATTACGTAGGGCAGGAGAACTGCGGCATACTCCACGGTTGGTATATGCCCGTGCGGTGAGACAGCA
This sequence comes from Betaproteobacteria bacterium, assembly GCA_947486575.1. Taxonomy (GTDB): domain Bacteria; phylum Pseudomonadota; class Gammaproteobacteria; order Burkholderiales; family SG8-41; genus UBA5216. The sequence continues at coordinate 17,866 of CANKUB010000056.1, forward strand.
TGCACAATAGGACAATAAGCGCATGGGTTGAAGCGGACGGCACCTACATCTGCCGACCACCTGAATTTTACGTATTTGACATGGGCGATGCGGCCGCAGAGAATCAATGCCATCCAATGGAGGACGACTCATGAATACGCTTTGCATTTCTCGTATTGCGCTATGGGTATTGTCAGCAGCGGGATTCAGTCTGGCGGGCAATGCGCATGCGCAAAATTATCCGACCAAGCCGATCACGTTTGTCGCCCCGTTCGGGCCGGGCAGTGGTAACGACGTGATTGCGCGCATCGTCGCGCAAAAAGTCAGCGAAAACTGGAGCCAGCCTGTGGTGGTTGAGAACCGCCCCGGAGCATCTGGCGGCATTGGCATGGAAACCACCGCCAAGGCGCGGCCAGACGGTTACACCGTGGTTATCGCGAGCACCAGCCACATCGTCAATCAGTTTGTGTCCAAGACGCGCTATGACATGTTGAAGGATTTCGCACCGGTGTCCGTTACGGGTTCCATGCCATACGTGGTGGCCGTGACTCATGCCTCGCCCGCCAGGTCCATGAATGAATTGGTCGCAATCGCCAAATCCAGACCGGGCAAAATTAATTATGCAGCGGTACCCGGCGGTGTGCCGCACTTTATGGGAGAGATGCTTAAGTCCGCACGCGGGCTCGACATCGTGATGATTCCGTACAAGAGTACCACCGACGCCGAGGTTGACGTCATCTCAGGCCGCGTCGAAATCTGGTTTACCACCATGGCGTCTGCGCTGCCGCTGATGAAAGGCAACCGGGTGAGGATTCTGGGTGTCTCTGGAGAGAAGCGCGCAGCGGTGCTGCCGGAAGTGCCCACCATGGCCGAGGCGGGTCTGCCTACGGTTGATGTCACGGTCGGGTTTTTCTTTCTGACAGCGGCGGCGACACCCAAACCGATTGTTGATGCGCTGAACCGGGAAATCGTCAAGGCTATAGACACTAAAGATGTCAGGGATCGTCTCGCTGCTGCGGGCGTCGACCCCCGGAGCAGTTCAACGGAAGAACTCGACGCCCTGCTCAAAAGCGAAGTCGCCCGCTGGGGCAAGATTATTAAAGACTCTGGCGTACGCATAGATTAGTGCCATCAGGTGCAGTCAAGCGGCTTCATGCGACTGCGGTGTTCACGACCGCCACTGTCGGTGGACTAAAAGTGAAAGGGGATTGTCATGCGAGGTGTCGGCGTAATCGAGTTTGGCGGGCCCGAGGTATTGCAGGTAGTCGATCTGCCGGAGACGCACGCCGCAGCTGGCGAAGTGCGAATTCGCGTACACGCATCGACGGTCAACCCGACTGACACCTATCTGCGCAAAGGCACCCGAGCTGAAGCGCTGCGCAAACAACCGCCACCCTACGTTCCCGGGATGGACATCGCCGGCGTCATCGACGAGATCGGCGCGGGCACCACGACAGAACTCGCCATCGGTGACAAGGTAATGGCCATGGTAGTAAACCACGCCAGCCACGGCGGATACCGGGAAAGCATCGTCTTATCTGCCGACGCAGTCGTGCGGACGCCTGCAGGCGCTACACTGATTGAAGCCGCGACACTGCCGATGAATGGACTCACTGCGAGGCAGTCGCTCGATCAGCTGGCGCTAAAACCGGGGCAGACACTGGCCGTCACCGGGGCGGCGGGATGCTACGGCGGCTATGTTGTGCAGCTCGCCAAGGCGGACGGACTTTATGTCATCGCTGATGCAGCGGGTGCAGATGAAGTGCTCGTGCGCTCAATGGGCGCTGATGTCGTCGTCCCGCGCGGGGATGATATCGCCGCCCAAATTCGCAAGGTCGCCCTTGGCGGGGTGGATGGTCTTGCAGACGGTTCGTTCCAAAGCGGGATCGCCGTGGGCGCGGTTCGCGACGGCGGTGGCTTTGCCTCTGTGCGTGGCTGGAATGGAAACGAACGCGGAATAGTCTTTCACAAGACTTCAGTGCGCGACTACAACCACCGGGCAGATTTGCTGAACCGGCTGCGTCAGCAGGCCGAGGCAGGTGTCATCACACTGCGCGTCGCCGCGACGTTCCCGGCAGCGCAGGCGACCGAGGCGCATCGCCGACTTCAGGCCAAGGGAACCCGCGGTCGCCTTGTACTGCTGTGGACAGGCGATTCGTAACTTCCGCCAGACTCAATCTGGATTTCAATTCCACCATGCTGCACTGAATCCGCTCAATAGCCAGCAGCGGTGGCGAAGGCCGTAGCGCGTTGTTTTGCTGTGCTAATATTCTTCGCATTAACCGCAGAGGCTTCCCTTAAAGCGAAGCTTCGAAGACAGGAGATGCGCATGAGCGGGGTTTACGAAGGCTTAACGGTGGTCGAGCTGGCCGACCGCCGCAATCAGTGGGCGGGCAAGTTGCTGTCGGATGGCGGCGCGCGCGTGATTCAAATCGAGCCGCTTAAGGGCAGTCCCGGCCGCTGGTGCGGGCCGTTTGTGAATGACAAGCCCGACGCCGATAACTGCCTCGACTACTGGTTCAATAACACCGGCAAACAAAGCGTGGCGCTCGATTTCGCGCGCAAGCCCGCGCAGGATTTGCTGCGTCAGCTATTGGCGCGTGCCGATGTATTTGTGGAAAGCACGCGGCCGGGCACGCTGGCCGCCATGCATCTCGATTACGCCTCGGTTTCTGCCAACAAGGGATTGATTTACGCCTCGCTCACCGATTTCGGTCAAGACGGCCCTTGGCGCGATTACGTAATGAACGACGCAGCCCATCTGGCGCTGGGTGGCACGATGGCCAGTTCGGGTTATTCCGACCCCACGGTAACGCCCATCGGCGGCAAGGGCAATCAGGCCTGGCATATGGGCTGTGCGTTTGTTTTGCACGGCATCACCGTGGCGTTGTTTGACCGCATGACCTCGGGCGCGGGCCAGTACGTCGACGTGGCGATACACGATGCCTGCGGCATCGGCACCGAGGGCGCTGTACCGCACTGGATGTATTTTGGCGAAACTATGTATCGCCAAACCGGCATGCACGCCAATGCCAAGCGCGTGCCGCCATTGGAGCTGCCTGCGGCTGACGGCAAATATGTGATGGCCATCAATCAGGCGCTCAATAACCGCACCTGGAACGCGCTGCTCGACTGGATGGACGAAAAGGGTGTCACCGGCGAACTGCGCGATCCGAAGTATCAGGAAGAGGCGGTGCGTACCGCCGAGTACCGGCAAGGCACTTTGATCCGGGATTCGATACGCAAGCTGATCGCTGCCAGCAATGCCGAAGACTGCTTCCATCGCGCACAGAACATGGGCATCTCGTGGGCCATGGTTGGCAGCGCGGAGGAAAACTACGGTATTCCGCACTACGAGCAGCGCGGCTACTGGCGCAATGTCGAGCATCCGCAGATCGGCCGCGCGATTCCGTATCCGCGCGGGCCGTTCGCATGCGACGCGCTGGGCACCGAACCACGCGGGCGCGCGCCCAACCTGGGCGAACACACGCGTCAGGTGCTGACGCAGGACCTCGGGCTAAACGATCAGGAGATCGCGGCATTAGCCGCGGCGGGAGTCATGCTATGACCACGACCCATAAAACTGACCCTACTGACAATGCCGCGCACAAGCAAAAGGGCGTGTTGAGCGGTATTCGCGTGCTTGATTTCACCTGGAAGACCGTGGGGCCCTGGGCGCCGCGCCTGCTGACGCACTACGGCGCAGAGGTAATCCACGTCGAACGTGCGGGCGGCTTTGACGACCATCGTTATGAAACGCACCGCAGCATCGGAACCGACGACGAAAAGCCCAACCACATTCAGGGCGGCAAAAATCTCTACACCGATCCGTATTTCAACACGCTGCATCACGGCAAGCTCGCCATCAGCCTGAACACGCGCAACCCGGAAGGCCTCAAGATCGTCGAGCGGCTCATCACCCAATGTGATGCCATCGTCGAAAACTTCAGTGCGGAGGTATTCCCCAACTGGGGCCTTACGTGGGAACGCATACACGCGCTCAACCCGAAAATCATTTACATGAGCTCGTCGGGATTTGGCCACACCGGTGATTGGAAGGGTTATCGCAGCTTTGGCCCTACTGCGGCGGCGCAGTCGGGACTGACGCTGGCATCCGGCCTGCCGGGGCAACCGCCCGCAGGCTGGGGATATTCTTATCTCGACGTGATGGGAGGCTGGATGGGAGGCCTTGCGCTGATGCAGGGCCTGTTGCAAGCCAAAAAAACCGGCAAGGGTTTTTACATCGACTATTCGGTGACCGAGGGCGCGATGACCATGGTAGGGCCGTACCTGCTTGACTTTCAAGTCAATGGCCGCCGCACGCGGCGTCCGGATTTCCCGCCCGGCAACCACGCGATCTTCCCGTCGGTGGCGCCACACAATACTTACCGTTGTTCGGGTGCGGATCGCGTGGGGCAATACTGGTGGGTATTTATCGCCTGTGAAACGCAGGCTCAGTTTGAAGCGCTGTGCGCGCTGATGAACCAGCCAGGCTTGGCACTTGATCCGAAGTTTGCCACCAACGAAGCGCGCGTGAAAAATCAGGATGCGCTCGACGCCATCATCGGCCGCTGGACGCGTGCGCGGCGGCGCTACGACGTCATGCACAAGTGTCAGGGCGCTGGCGTGATCGCCGCCGCGGTGCAAAGCGCCGAGGATCGCGTTGAGTATGATCAGCAGCTACATCATCGCGAGATGCATCCGATCATCAACCATCCTGATCTGGGTGACGTTGCCTACGAAGGTTATCCAGTGAAAATGTCGCGCACGCCTGCATTCGTGCATGGGCGTGGACCGATGTTGGCCGAGCACAATCAGTACGTCTACGGCGAATTGCTCGGCATGAGCGAGACAGAGATCGCTGGATTGCGCGAACGTGGCGTTATTTAGAGATATCGTAACTTATTGTTTTTAAACAACAATTAAACAACAAGGAAACGCCATGGCAGAAGTGTTTGACCGCAAACGGCTCGGTGCACTGAAGGACAGCGTGGCCATCGTCGGCGTGGGCGAGACCGACTACGGCGCGGACTATCGCGGTGCGGATGGCAAAGCAGCCGGCAAGGGCGAAGGACGATACGATTCCTACACACTGGCCTCGCGTGCGTTGAAGCGAGCGCTCGACGACGCGGGCCTGAAAAAGGACGACATCGACGGCCTGTGCGTCGGCCCCACCCTGTCGGGCGAACGAGCGAGCGAGTTGTGGGGCATGAACCCGCGCTGGAGCGGCAGCGGCGATGCCGCGCAGTGCATCATCGAGGCAACGATGGCCATCAACTGTGGCCTGTGCACCACCGTTGCCCTAGTCTACGGCAACGCGCAACGTTCGATGGACACGGCCTACGGTGGCGCGCGCGTTACCGGTGGCGGTATCACCTCGTATTTCTATTACGCGCCGTGGGGCATGACCTCGCAAGGCGCCCTCTATGCGATGTTCTTCCAGCGCCACAAGCTGCTTTACGGCACCACCGATGAACAACTGGGTGCCATCGCCGTGGCCTTCCGCAAGCACGCCTGTCTCAACCCCAACGCGGTGATGTATGGCAAGCCGATCACCATCGACGACTACATGAATGCCAGGTTCGTGGCCGAGCCGCTGCGTCTTTTCGATTATTGCCTGATCAACGACGGCGGTGTTGCCATCATCATCCGCCGCGCCGACATGGCCAAAGACCTCAAGCAAAAGCCGGTGATGGTCAGCGCTATCGGCTGGTCGGAGCAGAACGTCGATGCCACGCAACTGCGGCCACGCCTGAAAGATTTTTATCACACGGCGCATCACGGCGTAGCGGCGCAGGTGTATCCCATGGCTGGCGTTACGCCCAAGGACATCGATGTATTCGCCACCTACGATAGCTTCAGCGTGCATCTGCTGGCGTCACTCGAAGGCTTCGGCTTTTGCAAGGAAGGTGAAGGCGGGCCGTTTGTGCAGAACGGCCGCATCGAGATCGGCGGCGAGCTGCCGTGCAACACCAGCGGGGGCATGCTGTCCGAGAGCTACATGCAAAGCTGGAATCACCAACCGGAACTGGTACGTCAGCTACGTGGCGGCCTCGGTGCACGCCAGGTTAAAGGTGCGGAAGTCGCGCAGTACGTGCACGACGTCGCGGGCAAGTGCAAAAGCATTATCTACACGAAGGGGGCTTAAGCGATGGCCACAGTACGTCCGATGCGTTCGATGGACCCATATGCCGAGCAGTTCTGGGCACACACACAAAACAAGGAACTGCGCTTCCAGAAATGCTCAGACTGCGGCAAGTTCCGCTGGCCACCGGGCCCCACCTGCGATCAATGCCTGTCTGACGTGTTTGAGTGGGCGACTGTTACCGGCAAAGGCAAGGTGTTATCGTGGACAACCTTTCGCCGTAGCTATTTCAAGGAATACCCGGCCCCCCACACCGTGATTGCGCTCGAACTGGACGAAGGGCCGCTCTTTGTCTCTTACCCGATTGACGTCGAAGTCGCCAGCCTGCGCGAAGGCATGGTGCTGTCACTACGCTGGACGGACGGCGAAGATAAATTCGGCTCATACAACCTGCCCGTGTTCGGCCCTGCGTCCGCCTAGCGGGGTTGCGGTCTGCGCGACGGCAACCCCGGCGCAATGGTTACCGTCACCGATTTGCCGGGGGTGCGGAAGGCACCGGACTGCGTTGATGGCAGCGGCGTTGCGTGCCGGGAAAAATCGTTATGATGGGCACTTACAACCACCGAGAATCGAATCATGATCCCCGCCAAAACCGCCCGCATGCTGACGCGCTATAACACCTGGTCGAACAAGGTCTGGCACGATGCCATCGCCGCGCTGCCGCCAGGCGAGGACGTGAAGCCGCGCACCAGTCTGTTCAAGAACATCGTGCATACCATGAATCATATTTACGTCATCGACCTGATCTGGCAGGCGCATCTTGAAGGCCGCGATCATCACATGACCGCCCGCAATTCTGCGGAATCGCCGACACTGGACGAATGGTGGAAACAACAGCAGGCCATCGACAAATGGTATGAGCAGTGGAGCGACAAGCAAACCGATGAAACCATGGCGGATCGTCGCCCGGTGGTTTTAATCGGCGGAAACCGCGTCGTGATGTCGCTGGCCGAAATGCTACTGCACCTGTATCACCACACGGCGTATCACCGCGGCTTCGCGGGCGACATGATGTTTAATGTGCCGGGGCACCGCGCACCGGTTACAGATTTGCCGGTGTTCCTGCGCGAAGCGCCGCAAAGCTACTAAGAAATATCAATAAAAACAATTAGTTACGTTTATAAACCCGCATGTTCTGACACATCAGGATTGTGGTTACAATCAGCAACTCACATCCATTGCACCATTATTAATCGCATGACCAGTAAGGGAGAAAGCGCATGACTACTGAAGGAAGTCTCAGTCCGGAAATCGTTCTGGCTGAAATGAAAAAGCACGGCATCACGCATGTGGTGTGGCTGCCGGACAGCGAAACCAACTGGCTTTACACGCTGATGAAGGCCGATCCGTCGATCACCTTGGTACCGGTGCCGCGCGAAGGTCTCGCATTTTCGTGCGCGGCGGGCCTGCACGTTGGCGGCGCCAAGCCGGTCATCCTGATTCAAAACACTGGCCTGATGGAGTCGGGCGACTCGATGCGCGGCTGGACCATGGGCATGAACATTCCCGTGGTGCTAATGGTGGGTTATCGCGGCTACACGCGCCACGGCGTCAACAAAGATACTGCTGCCACTTACACCGAGCCGTTTCTGAACGCGTTTCAAATTCAGTACTACCTCGTCGAAAATAGTGGTGATGCGCCGCGCATTTCGGTAGCGTTCGAGGAAGCGCAACGAAACAAACGTCCGGTCGCCGTGCTTATCGGCGACGAGTATCACGGCTTTAATCGATAAGAGGGAAACTCATCATGATGCAAGCAGAAGAAATATTAAAGGCGTTCGCGCCGCACCGTGGCAACGCCCTTGTGGTGTCCGGGCGCTCCAGCCGCCACTGGGCCAAGATCAGCACACTGCCGAACCGCGACCTCGCACTGGGTGATCCAGCTATGGGCGGCCATGCCTCGTTCGCACTGGGTCTCGCACTGGCGCAACCCAACCTGAAAGTGGTGCTGTTCGATTCCGAAGGCGACCTGCAGATGAGCATGAGCGTGCTGTCGATGGTGGCCGAGCAGAAGCCCAAGAATTTTTATCACTTTGTGCTCGACAACGAATGCTACGCCACCACCGGCGGCCAGCCTGTGCCCAATGCGAAAAGCATCGCCTACGACGCGCTCGCCAAAGGTTGTGGCTATCCTTCGGCATACGCCTATACCAACCTCGAATCGTTCCAGGTCAACGTCAAGCGCATCATGGACGAAAGTGGCCCGGTGTTCGTGGCGATGAAAATCGTGCCGGAAATTGAAAACGTGCCCATCGGCCAGCGTACGCCGCGTTTGACGCGCACCAAGGATCAGGCGGTCGCGGATATGCGCAAGGAACTGGGTATTAACAACTAAGCTGCTGTTTTCGCCAGTTCAGCGGCGGTCAGGTCCAGCGCGATCCTGAGCCGCCGCAGCATTTCCCCGATTTCGCCCTCGTTGATAATCAGCGGCGGACAAAATGCGATGGTGTCACCAATCGCACGCACGATAAGGCCTTGCTCTTCGGCGATGCGCGCGCACAATGCCCCGGCCTTGTGTTTCGGATCGAACGGCAGGCGCGTTTCGGCATGGCATAACTCAACGCCCGCCAGCAAACCGCGACCGCGCACCTCGCCCACCAGCGGATGCTCCAGCAGCCGATTGAGTCCGCCCAGAAAGGGCGCCTCCAGCTTGCGTACGCGAGCGGCGATGTCCATCTCGTCGTAAATTTTCAATGTCTCCAGCGCCACCGCCGCTGCAACCGGGTGACCGGAGTAAGTCATGGTCAAGCCGAACACGCCCAGCTCGTCGCTCTGACGCGCGATGGCCTGGTAGATGCGCTCGTTCATCAACAGGGCAGAGATAGGAATGTATGCGCTCGACAAGGCCTTGGCGCACACCAGCATGTCAGGCTTGAGGCCCATCGCCGTGGCGCCGAACATGTCGCCGATGCGTCCGAAGGCGGTGACCACCTCATCGCACACTAACAAAATATCGTTTAAAAATAATACGTTATGTAGCCTCTCAAAATAACCCTTGGGCGGCACGACAATGCCACCCGCTGCCATGACCGGCTCGGTGAAGAAGGCTGCGATGGTGTCTGCACCTTCGCGCGCGATCAGTTGCTCAATCTCCGCTATCAACCGATTGCCGAATTGCTCTTCGCTTTCGCCTGGCTGCGCATGGCGCATGTGGTGCGGCGTGGTGACGTGCAAAAACCCCGGCAACGGCAGATTGAATCGTTCATGCGCGTAGCTGACACCGGAGAGACTTGCTGTGGCAACGGTATTACCGTGGTAAGCAAGCTTGTGCGCGATGAATTTTTTCTTTTGCGGCTGACCCACGGCGTTCCAGTAGTACCAGGCCAGACGCACCGCGCAGTCGTTGGCCTCCGAACCCGTGCTGGCAAACCAGACCTTCGACATCGGCACTGGTGCCATCGACAGCAGCTCTTCCGCCAATTCAATCACGGGCGGATGACTCTTGTGATTGGTGAGCGGGTAGTAGGCGAGCGCTTTCATTTGCCTTGCGGCTACTTCGGCCAACCGCTCGTTGCCATAACCCAGGGCGATGCACCACAAGCCCGACATGGCCTCGATGTAATTTTTGCCGTGATTGTCCGTTACCCACACGCCTTGCCCGCGCTCAATAACGGTAGCACCACGATCAGCGTGAAGCTTGAGATTGGTCAGGCCATGAATAACGCTGCGCGCGTCGCGTTCGCCGAAACTATGTTCCATGTCTGCTATTCTAACGGCTCCGCTTGCTGGCAATGATTGAAAACGAAAGGAATGCCTGATGCCAAAGTCCCACGCAATTCGCGTAATCACGCTAGGGCTCGTCCTGGCATCTGGCGCACCGCGTGCGGCGGACGACTATCCCAGCAAGCCTGTGCGCTTCATTTCACCGTTTTCCGCAGGTGGCGGCACCGATGCTGTCGGTCGCATTATCGCTGCACGTCTGTCTGACATGATGGGACGCTCGTTCGTGGTGGACAATCGTGGCGGTGCGGATGGCGCCATCGGCACCGAGATTGCAGCCAAATCCACACCCGACGGCTATACGCTGCTGGTCGCCAATATGGGTACGTTCTGCATGACGCCGAATCTGCGCAAAACGCCCTACGATCCCTTGCGCGATTTTTCGCCCGTTACGCAGACCACGGCCTCGGCGAGCGCGCTGGTGGTTCACCCCAATTTGTCTGCACGCACACTCAAGGAATTCATCACGCTGGCGAAGACCAAACCAGGCGAACTCAATTACGGCGCGAGTTCAAACGCCACAGCGCTGCCCATGGAAATGCTCATCACCATGGCGGGCATGCGGCTGACGCGCGTGGCGTACAAAGGCACAGGGCCAGCGATCATAGGTCTGATGAGCGGCGAAGTGCATGTGATGTTCAGCGGCGCAATTGCCACGGTGCCGCACGTGAGAGGCGGGCGACTGCGCGCGATTGCGGTAGCAGGTGACAAACGCGCCCGCGCCATGCCTGATGTGCCCACCATCGCCGAACAGGGCTATCCCGGTTACGAAGCCAATAGCTGGAATGGCATTGTTGCGCCCGCTGCCACGCCGCGTACCATTGTCAACAAGCTGAACGCAGCGATAGTCAAGGTGCTGCAAATGCGGGATGTGCGCGAGCACATGATCGCCGACGGTGCCGAGCCCGTGCATAACACGCCCGATGAATTCGCGGCACTAATTGCGGCGGGCCATGCCAAGTGGGCAAAGGTGATCAACGCTGCGGGATTGAAGGAAAAGTTTTAACGGCACAGCCTCAATACCAGGGCAATTGCATCAAATTTCAGTTGCCACAAGCCCAAGCAAGTGCTCTCGATAGTGGTCACTGGTGCAGGCGAGCATGCGTCGGCCTTTGATGCCACCTTTGCGTGATTTATCCAGCCGCAGAATATTGAGCACCATACGACGCA
>CANKUB010000057.1 GCA_947486575.1 Betaproteobacteria bacterium
AAACCTTGCCATCGTGCGTCGTATGGTGCTCAATATTCTGCGGCTGGATAAATCACGCAAAGGTGGCATCAAAGGCCGACGCATGCTCGCCTGCACCAGTGACCACTATCGAGAGCACTTGCTTGGGCTTGTGGCAACTGAAATTTGATACAATTGCCCTGCTTCATTCGGTGCAATGCGCTACGCCCTTCGACAAGCTCAGGACAGGCTTATTGACGCCTGATCGGCAGCTGTAGCTACTTGCTGATGCCGTCGCCTGAATGCGTACCGTGCATGGATAGACAGATCGAGATATATTTATAAGTATATGTTTTTAAATAACTTTTTATTATTTCTCGTTCCTGTAGCGCCCGGACACAATCTTGATTTATCCGTGATTTAATGTAAAAATGTTTTTATGCGCACCACACTAGACTTACCTGACGAAACCTTTCGCAAGCTCAAAGCCGAGGCTGCGCTGCGTGGCTATAAACTCAAGGAACTGGTCGCCCAATTTATCGAGCGCGGGCTGAACGAAGGGCCGTTGCCGCTCACTGCGCAGTCGCAGCGTTCGGTCTACGCCATTCCGATCGCCCGCGAGGCCGACGGCACTGTCACGCCCGCGCTCAGCAACGCGAAGCTTCAGGCTATTCTCGACGACGAAGACCTCGCCCAAACCCAACGCGCGGCACCGCAAGACTCGCCGCGCCTGTGATTGATCTGCTCGACATCAACGTCTGGCTCGCGCTGGTCGATAAGCGTCACGTGCAGCATCAGGCCGCCAGCCGTTACTGGGAAACGCAGGCGTCTGAAACGCTCGCGTTTTGCCGTGTCACTGCGCTGGGTTTTTTGCGCCTGAGCACCCACGCCCGCGCGCTCGTCAATCCCCTAAGCGCACAGGAAGCGTGGAGCATTTACCGGCAGTTTCTCGCCATTCCGATCCTGCGATTTCTGGCGGAACCTGCTGGCCTCGACGACCACTTCCACGTTCTGACCTGCACACCCGCTTTCCCGCATCATTTGTGGACGGACGCCTATCTGGCCGCCTTTTGCCGTGCGGGTAATTACCGGCTTGTCTCGTTCGATGGCGATTTTCAGCGGTTCCCCGCGTTAAATTTCCTCCACCTCGCACCGCCAGCGAATCAGTAGCGCTACCCAAGCTCGCGTTCAGCGGCAAGGGATATTCTCAGATGCGCAGACTTTTTGTGGCGTCGATACCAGCCAACCTCCCGAACACCGCCCCCTTCAACACCGATGTCGCGCCAGTGTAAGAGCGGTAATACAAGCCCATGGTCTCACCAGCGGCATAGAGGCCTGGAATCACGTCGCCCTGCTGATTAACCACGCGCGCCTCCGGCGTTACTTTCAAACCACCGAAGGTCAGCACAATGGACGAAATAATCGGATACGCGATATACGGTGGCTTGGCTATGGGTCGCGCCCAATTGGATTTACGCGGGCTGATGCCGCGCGTGCACAAGCCATCCATATCGGCTTCGGAATAGCGGCCCGGGCCGCAGGCACTGTTGTAGGCAGCCACAGTGGCTTCGAGTGCATCGGCGGGAATTTTTAACTGCTGCGCCAAGCCTGCCAGCGTATCGGATTGATAGGGTGCCACTTCGCTGCGCACCACGGATTCCGGGTGCTGCACTTTCGCCAGTGTGGTATCGAGTATGGCGTAGGCGATGCCCCCTGGCTGTGCGTTGATTTCGCGCGTGACATTTTCGTAGGTTTCGTCGGTCGGGCCGGGGCCTTCGTCGACGAAGCGTTGGCCGTTCTGGTTGACGAGGATGCCCTGCGGATAAATGTAGATTGATGGGCCGGCACGATCTGAGCGCGGATCCATCGGTGACGCATGAAAGCTGCCAAAGTCGCCACAGGGGGCAGCGCCGATGGCCAGCGCCATCGCAACGCCTTCACCCTTGTTGTAATGACAGCCCTTGGACATGGCGCGCAGATACAGTGAGCGCGGCCCGATGTAACGCGTCATCATCTCGGCGTTGCCTTCAAAACCACCGCAGCCGAGGATCACCGCGTTTGCGTGAAACGCCAGCGGTTTGTTGCGCGGGCCAGTGGCACGCACGCCTACGACGGCACCATCCTCATTCTGAATCAACAACTGCGCGGCAGTGTTGTAATGAATCACGCCGCCCTTTTTTTCGAACTCGGTGGCCAGCGCTTCCACCAGCGCAAAGCCGCCGCCGTGCGGGGCCATACGCGGCTGCACCGAAGTCAGAAACGGCACTTCAAGTTTTTCAAAACGCACACCCATGCCTTGCAGCCAGCGCAGCGTTGGGGGGGCCTCTTCGGCGAAGGTGGCTACCACTTCAGGGTCAGCAAAGCTCATGGCGCGCAGATTGGGCGGCCAGTTGTCGCGATCTTTTGAAGTCTCGTGCACTAGCGACGGATCGAGGTAACCGCCCGCGTTCACCGCGAAGTGTTCGGTGAAATCATCCGACACTTCATCCACGCTTTTCATGCGCAGCCACGCGCCGGTGTAGCGCGTGTTGCCGCCGCGTTCGTCTATCGGCGCGCGTTCGAGCACGACCACGCTCGCACCGCCCTGTTGCGCGGCGACAGCGGCGGCAAGGCCTGCGATGCCGCAGCCGACCACTACAACGTCAGACATCGACATACAACAATTCTTTTAAAAACAGATAGTTACGATGATCTACTTGCTCATCGCCACCGCAGCCTGCTTCACCGCTTTGACGATATTGATATACCCCGTGCAACGGCACAGATTGCCTTCAAGCCCGCGATAAATTTCCTCGTCGGTGGGCTTGGGGTTGTCTTTCAAAAAGCCTGACACCGCCATGATCATGCCCGGCGTGCAGAAACCGCATTGCAGCGCGTGACATTCGGTAAACGCCTGCTGCACCGGGTGCAGCTTGTCGCCCTTGGCCATGCCTTCGATGGTGGTGATGTCGGCGCCGTTGGCCTGCCCCGCAAGCACGGTGCAGGATTTCACTGCCGCGCCATTCATATGCACCGTACAAGCGCCGCACTGGCTAGTGTCGCAGCCAACATGGGTACCGGTCAGTTGCGCGTGATCACGAATTAAATTGACCAGCAGCGTGCGGTCTTCCACATCAAAGCTGTGTTGCTTGCCGTTAATTTTAAGTTCAATTTTGGCCATGATTATTTCCCCCCGGATTTTGAAGCCGCGGCCGTAACCGCTAGTTTTGCGACCGCGCGTTTAGTCATTACCTTGGCAAGATTGGCGCGGTATTCTTTGGTACCGTGCATGTCTTCGTTCAGGTCAGTGGCATCAACGCTCAAGCCTTCCACTGACGCTGCGGCAAGCTTCTTGCCCAAGGCGGCTTCCGCGTCTTTCCAGCGAAACACCCCCGGCCCTGCGCCGGTGATTGCCACACGCACCACATTCTTGCCATGTTGCGAGACAAACGAGCCTGCCATTGCGTAGCCCGATGCGGGATGCGGAAATTTCTCATACGCCGCTTTTGCAGGAACGGGAAACACAATTTTCACGACCACCTCGCCCGCCTCCAAAGCCGTCGTAAACATGCCTTGAAAAAAATCATCCGCTGCGATTTCGCGCTTGCTGGTGACGATGGTGGCGTTCAGTGACAACGCTGCTGATGGATAATCCGCTGCCGGATCGTTGTTGGCGAGCGAGCCACCGATGGTGCCGCGATTGCGCACCTGCGGGTCGCCGATATGGCTGGCAAGATACGCCAGCGCCGGTATCGCTTTTTTCACGACGGCCGATTTGGCGACTTCAACGTGCTTGGTGGCTGCACCAATGGTGAGTTTGCCGTCTTTCACTTCGATACCCGAAAGCTCTGCAATGCCTGCAATGTCAATCAGATGCGACGGCTGCGCGAGGCGCGCCTTCATGGTGGGTATCAGGGTCATGCCGCCCGCGAGTAATTTCGCGTCGGCATTGGCCGCCAGCAATTCGCCGACCTGCTTGAGGGATGTTGCTTTGACGTAACTGAAGGTGCGCATGGTCTCAGTCCTTAATGGTGTTTAGCCAAGTGAGCTTTGTTTTGCTGAATGGTTGCCCACACCTTTGACGGTGTAAGCGGCATATCAAGATGTTTGACGCCCAGCGCGTTCGATACGGCATTGACCAGTGCAGGCAGCGATGCCGTGCAACCCGATTCGCCCATGCCTTTGATGCCCAGCGGGCCGATCTTCGACAGCGTGGTGTACTCTTCCATTTGCATGGATTTGAGTTGCCCCGCACGTGGCATGATGTAATCGCTGAAGCTGCCGGTGATCATCTGACCGGATTCTTTGTCGTACACAATATGTTCGCCAAAGACCTGACCGAGACCTTGCACCACCGCGCCGTGCATCTGGCCTTCGACGATGGTGTGACTGACGATGTGACCGCAATCGTCCACCGACAAATACGAAGCAATGTCGGTCACGCCCGTTTCTGGATCAATTTCCACTTCGGTGATATGGCAACCGTTGGGGTAAGTCGAGGTAAACGTACCTTCGCCGACAACTGACAGCTTTTTCTTCGCAGCCAATTGCGCCAGAGTGATTTTTTTCTTGCTATGCGGTGACGAGAATTCGCCTTTGCTGTAACTCACCTGCGAGGGCTCCACGCCGAGGTCTTCCGCCGCCAGCGACTTGCCTGCATCAATCAGTTTATTGGCGGCAATATGGCACACCGTGCCAGCACCCACCATGGTGCGCGAGCCACCCGAATGGTTGCCCACCATCGTCACCGAGCGATCCGCATCGCCCTGGCGCACCTTGATGCGCTCGGTGGGGATGCCCAACGCGTTGGCGGTCACCATCGCAAACGATGTTTCGTGGCCCTGCCCTTGCGAGTGCGCAACGGTGTGCAGTGTCACCAACCCGTCGGCGTTAACGCTGAGTTCGATTTCATCGCGCGGATAAGTGCCCGCGCCCGTGGGTTCGATCACCGCCGACATGCCGATGCCGCGCAACTTGCCCTTTTTTGCACTGGCCGCGCGGCGCGCTTCAAAGCCCGACCAGTCAGCCAGCGTCAGCGCCTTGGCCGACAGTCCCGGCAGATCCGCTATTTCGATGGTCGAACCGGTGGCCGATTTATACGGGTACTCATTCAATGGCACGTAATTTCTGCGGCGCAAATCCGCCGGATCCATGTTCAGTTCACGCGCTGCGGCATCGACCACGCGCTCAATGGCGTAGGCGATATCGGGCCGACCTGCGCCACGATAGGCCGCGACCCAACCCGTGTTAGTGAGTGCCACCCGAAAGTGTGCATACAGCGCGGGAATCTTGTACACGCCGTTCAGACACGTGGTCGGATTACGGATGTGGCCGGCGGGGCCTGTAGGCGACAGATACGCGCCCTGATCCGTCAGCCAGTCCACGCGCAAGCCGGTAAACTGTGCATTCTTGTCCATCGCCAGCGTGCAAGTGATGATATTGGCGCGGCCATGGGTGTCCGTCAGGAAACTCTCGGTGCGCGTCGATACCCACTTGATTGGCCGCTGCAACGCCTTGGCCGCCATCATCATCGACACGTATTCCGGGTAACACGTGCTGCGCTGACCAAAGCCGCCGCCAACATCCTGAATCTCAACGCGAAATTTGTCTTCGCCCAGATTGGCGTAGGTGGCAAATTGCTTGCGCGTCATATTCACGCCTTGCGACGGCGTGTGCACCACGTAACTATCGGTGTCGGCCTTGTATTCGATCAGCGCCGCGCGCGGCTCCATCGGGCTGGCCGTGACACGCGTGCAATCGACAGTGAGTTTGACCACATACGCGGCATTGGCGATCGCCTCGGTTACCGGTGCCTCGCTGCCGCTCTCGGCCTCGTACGGATTGTTGCCGGGCACATCATCGTGCAACTGCGGCGCACCGGGTTTGAGTGCATCTTCCGGGTCAACCACAGCGGGCAAATCTTCGTAGACCACTTCAATCAGCTCGCAGGCATCCTGCGCGGCAAGATGAGAATCCGCGATCACCATCGCCACCGGATCGCCGACAAAACGCACTTTGCCGATGGCCAGACACGGCCGCTCTGGCACGCGCGCTTTCATGCCGCCTTTGCCTGTTGCGGGCAAAAAACTTGGCGGACGCAGATAACCCGCCACCTTGGCATCCGCTCCGGTGTAAACGCCGATCACGCCTTTGATTTGCCCCACCTTGTCAAAATTGATCGACACAATACGGGCATGCGCACGATCCGAACGCAAAAAGCATGCGTGCAATTGATCGGGCGCATTCCAGTCCGACGAATATTTACCGTTGCCGGTAATCAGGCGTATGTCTTCCAGCCGCGATACCTGCGCATTGCCGACCTTGAAAAGCTGGGAATGATGATGTTGATCCATCCGTGCCTCGCTAAGTGATACGATTAATTATTCAATAAAAACAATTACTTAACATAAACTCCGCTGTTGCGGCATCAACAAAAAAGCTATGGGAGTCAATGATTTGTACGGGTATGCGCGCACCTGACCCGGCCGCTGCTGCGAACCTGCGCGCATCTACCCAGCTATTCTACCGTGAGAATTCCCGGTAATCACGCGTGACGATTGCGCGCTGCGCGAGGCCCCGATCTACCTATCCACACTGTGGTGGGGCCAGGCGCAGTGGCAAGGCATCGACGCACAGTTCAGACATCAGCATGCCGGTTGCCAGATACCAGCCAATTTTTTTCACTCAATTGCTTTATCCACCACGACAGTGCTTTGCCTGCTTTGACTTTGTGCGTGCTTCGCCACGCCAGGTAGAGCGGTGTATTCATGCGGCCTTCATCCGTTTGCTTAATCACCAGTGTACCCGCCGCTACTTCGCGCTCCCCTATCTCACGCGGCAAGTGCCCCACGCCCAGCCCCATTTGTTGCGCGAGCAGCTTGGATGCCATGTTGTGTACTGTCAGCGTTTCCTGCCCGGTGAGCAAACCCGCCGTGCGGGGCGGCAAGTTGCGTGAACTATCGGCCACAGCCACAGCGCGATGCCCGAGCAGGACGTCAGTCGTCAGCGGCTCGCGCGCGGTGGCCAGCGGATGATCCGGCGCAACGGCGAATACCCAACTCACTTCGCCCAGCAAGCGCGTGGCATATCCACCACCCGCGGGCCCATCACCGGTCGCGCCGATAACGAGATCAGCGCGGTCTGACGCCAGTGCATCCCAGCAACCACCAAATACTTCCGCAGAAAAACGCAGCCGCGTGCCTGTCGGCTGTTGGTAAAACAACCGAGCAGTAGCCAGCACCGCATCCAGCGGAATGACGGTATCGTGCGCAATGCGCAACTCGGCCTCCCAACCCGTAGCAACACGCTTGACCTGCGCTTCAAGCTCACCGGCAGCGCGCAGGATGTGGCGGCCCTCGATGAGTAATTCGCGTCCGGCAGCGGTAAGTTTGGCGCGATGGCCGCGTCGATCAAACAGCAGCACATCGAGGTCTTGTTCGAGCTTTTGCACGGTGTACGTCAACGCCGATGGCACCCGGTGCAGCTCGTGCGCGGCTGCGGCGAAGCTGCCTTTGCGATCAATTGCATCAAGCGCCAGCAGAGCATCGATTGAAATTTTCATAGTTAAAAATATAAATTTATAACTAATTGTTTTTATTGAATAAATTATATCAATAAATTTGATGAAGTATGTCATATTATTCCGCTATCCCTGCGCGATGACTATACTTACTATGTTGCCACGCACTCAGTAATTCACCGCAAATTTTGAAGGAGGCAACATGTTCACCCTGCGCAAAAACACCGATCGCGGCCACGCCAATCACGGCTGGCTCGACTCCTGGCACACCTTTTCATTCGCCGGTTATCACGATCCGCAACACATGGGCTTTAGCGACTTGCGCGTAATCAATGATGATCGTGTGCAACCGGCGCAGGGCTTTGGCACGCACGCCCACCGCGACATGGAAATCATCACCTATGTGCTCGACGGCGCGCTGCAACACAAAGACAGCATGGGCAACGGCTCGGTCATTCGGCCCGGCGATGTGCAGCGCATGAGTGCCGGGCGCGGGGTGACGCACAGCGAATTCAATGCCTCGCAGTCCGAGCCGGTGCATTTGTTGCAAATATGGATAGAGCCTGACGTCATCGGCATCGAGCCGGGCTACGAAGAAAGGCATTTCACCGATGATGAAAAGCGCGGGCAGTTGCGGCTGATTGCGTCGCCCGGGGGCCACGGCGGCTCAGTAACGATTCATCAGGATGCTCGCTTGTATGCAGCGCTACTGGATGGAACGGACACCGTAACGCACACGCTGGCTACGGGGCGTAAAGCCTGGGTGCATGTGGCGCGCGGCACAGTAACGGTGAATGGGCAAGCACTTGCCGATGGCGACGGTGCGCACATCAACAACGAAAGCAGCATCGCATTCACCAATGCCAGCAATGCAGAAGTGTTGTTATTCGATTTGAAGTGAAGATTTGTTAATCAACCAGAAACAACAAAGGAAAATCATGAGCAAAATAGCAGTGGTCTATCACAGCGGTTATGGTCATACGGCGGAAATCGCCAAAGCGGTAGCGCGAGGCGCAGCAGGTGTGAGTGGCGTAGACTCGCAACTGATTTCAGTAACCGATATCAGCAAACATTGGGATGATTTAAAACTCGCTGACGCGATTATTTTCGGCACACCCACGTATATGGGCGGTGTATCGGCGCCGTTCAAAGCGTTCATGGACGAAAGCTCAAAAGTATGGGCAGTGCAAGGCTGGAAAGACAAAGTCGCCGCCGGGTTCTCGCACTCTGCCAGTCAGGGTGGCGACAAATTCAACACGCTCACGCATTTGTTCACCTTCGCCATGCAGCACGGCATGATCTGGACAGGACTTGGGCTGCTGCCGGGCAATAACGCCAGCAAAGGCAGCGTCAATGATTTAAATCGTCTGGGCAGCTCAACCGGCGCACTCACGCAATCGAGTGCCGATCTGGGTTCGGATGCCATTCTCGACAGTGAATTAAAAACCGCTGGGCATCTGGGCAACCGTATGGCGCTGGTGACCTTGCAGTTTGCGGGAGCGCACGCGTTGACTGAAGTTTAGAATCGGGTTCGCACGCAAGCCGTCCACCACGCACGCAAAGGGTGCGCAGACCGGGTGTTTGCTGGTATTGTCGGGAATCACCTGACATAAATCACAGCAAAATCCCGACCTTGCAATCCAGCGCTGAACGCCCACAAGTGCGCACTGCGGTACTGGCGCCCTTCAGCGTGCGCAGCTTCCGCTTTCAATGGCCTGCCGATCTGGCGGCGTCGTGGGCGTTTGACATGGAAACGCTGATCCTCAGTTGGTATGTGCTGGTGGAAACGCGCTCGGTAGTGATGCTGACGCTGTTCGCCTCGCTGCAATACATCGGCACACTGTTGGCGCCGATGTTTGGCGTGATGGGCGATCGCGTCGGACATCGCAAGGTGCTTGCCACCATGCGCTTGATCTATGCCACGCAGGCGCTGGCGTTGATGACGCTCGCCTACAGCGGGCAGCTTTCGCCCGTCTATGTGCTCATCATTGCCGGCGTGATGGGACTGGTGCGCCCATCGGATATCGGCATGCGCACCGCACT
Organism: Betaproteobacteria bacterium; assembly: GCA_947486575.1. Classification (GTDB taxonomy): domain Bacteria; phylum Pseudomonadota; class Gammaproteobacteria; order Burkholderiales; family SG8-41; genus UBA5216. The sequence continues at coordinate 9,500 of CANKUB010000057.1, forward strand.
GGTGGGTGCCACCATGCCGCCGGATAAACTGATGGCCGCGATGAGCATCCAGCGCACCACGCAGGATTCCGCCAAGGTAGCGGGCGCGCTCACTGGCGCGGGGCTGGTGGCCATGCTCGGCATCGGCCCGGCATATACGGTGGTGGTAACGCTTTACACCATCAGCGCAATGCTCACACTCAAAGGCGCCAATCCCAACGCGGCGCCGCGCGCATTGATTGCGCCATCAGAACGTGCCTCGCCGTGGGGCGACTTGCGCGCGGGCATGAAATACGTGTGGAATACTCCGCTGTTGCTGGCTTCAATGTTGTTCGCGTTTTTGCTCAACTGCACGGCGTTTCCGATGATGAACGGGCTGATGCCGGTGATGGCCAAAGAGATTTATCACACGGACCAGACCGGACTGGGTTATCTGGTGGCAGCGGGGGGCTTCGGCGCGCTGATGAGCTCGGTGGTGATGAGCCGCATCGGCCACCGCATCCGCCCGGCGCGCACCCTGATTATTTTCAGCATGTGCTGGCTGCTATCACTGGTGTTCTTTGCCAACACCACGCACCCGGCGGCAGGCATTCCGTTTCTAATGCTCGCCGGGTTGTCGCAGGGTCTCGGGCAAATACCGATGGCGGCGATGCTGATACGCAACAGCGACCCCAGGTTTCGCGGACGCAGCATGGGCATACGCATGCTGGCAATCTACGGCAACGTCCCCGGCCTGCTGCTCGCGGGCTGGTCGATACAACGCATCGGTTACCCGATGACGATCACGCTGTATGGCGCGGCGGCGATTGTTTTGCTTGGAATTGTAGTCTTGCGCTGGCGCGCGCAATTGTGGTGGCGTGAGACACCGGCAAATAGCCGTTGAGGTTGCGGAGAGATCGGTGCGCTACGCGCTGTGGCACAGATTAGCAGACAGCTCAGCCTGTGAGCTGCCGCTCGATAGTTCGCACGATCCACTCAAAACCTTCATCGATGCCCAGGTTGAAGCCTATGCTCCACCCAAAGAATGCGCCACCGCCAATACCGCCGACGATGAATACCAGAAAGCTGACCATTTTTGAAAGCGCCAGGCTCGAAGCTTTCGCAGCGCGAAGATCGGCATTGCGGGCGGCTGCGATGGCTTCGTTTTCGAGTCTCGCATGCGCTTGGGCTGCCAGCAGCGTGGCGTGACAACTTACCACCGATGCCGCGATGAGCCGCGCGACCGGGCGTGGAGCGCCTTTACGACGCATGGCCAGATCTACAATCGGTTCGCCGTACCCTCTGCGGGCAATTTGCGATGCGATGCCGATCAGTGCTCGCAACTCGACTTTGGGATCAGATGAGATGGCTTGCATCGTGTGCATCCGGTGACAGACAATTGCGGAAGGCGAAAAATTCGTAACTAATTGTTTTTATTAAATTATTTACTCTTCGCCAGGCAGAAGATTATGCGCGAGCCGGTTAGCGCTTGGCGCGCGGCATTTCCAAACCACGGCGGGCAACCTGATCGCGCATGACCTGCACGCTACCGTGGTTGATGCCGGACTGGAACGCCCCCATCAGGTTGTGCGCAAACAGTCCGTTCTTGATCGCATGCGGCGAGCCGTTTAGCAACTGGGCATAGGGCCCTAGCATCTGCGTAATCGCTTCGGTGGTACGCACCCCATGCTCGGGCGCCCACACTTTTTCGGCTGAGCCTTCATAGGTGAACTTGCCGCCACGCTCGACGATTGACATGCTGCGCATGGTCATCAGCCGACACACTTGCCCCTCAATCCATTGTTCGGCGACTTTGTCGCGGATAGCCGCATCGTTCGCCGGAGAGAAATCACCCATTTCACGGGTGCTCTTGATCCAATTGACAATATCTTCATCACGCCGCACCGAAATCAGGTACCGCGCAGCACCAACGCGGTCAAGGTTCAGGCCCATCGAACCGACACGCCAGCCCTTGTTCTCTTCGCCGAGCAGCGCTGATTTATGCACCCGCACGTTGTCGTAAAACGTTTCATTGGTGCGCGCGTGGCCATAGGTGGTGGTCTGCGGTGCGCGCGGACTATTCTGGATGCTCCACAACGGACGAATGGTAATGCCGGGCGTATCCATCGGCACCAGCAGAATCGAAATCCCCTCGTGCTTGGGCGCGTCTTTGTTGGTTCGCACCATAATATAAATGTGCGTGGCGGATTCCGCATTCGAAGTGTAAATTTTTTGCCCGTTGATGACGTAGTAGTCGCCATCACGCACCGCGCGGCATTGCAACGAAGCAAGATCGGCACCGCCGCGCGGCTCGGTGAACCCTTGCGCGAACATTACCTCACCGCTAATCAGCTTGGGGATGAAGTAGTTCTTTTGCTCCTCGGTACCCGCAGCCATGATCGCCGGCGCGCCACTGCCGCCCAGCGATATGCTGATATTGATCCGATACAATTCCTCTTCCACGATATACTGCGAGATGCGGTCGCCGCCTTGTCCGCCGTATTTTTTCGGGTAACTGATGCCGTACCAGCCGCGGTCGGCAATTTTCTGGAAGAATGCGCTCACATGCGGTGTGCGGCAGGCGGTGCGGTGAAACGGACGGCCCTCGTTATGCTCCTCCATCTCCGCGTAGACTTCCGGAGTAAATTCCCTGGCAATAAAGGCGCGCACTTCGTTCCGCAGATTCTCCTGCTCCGGTGTGAATGCAAAGTCCATATTAAGCCTCCTAAATGTCGGTCAGGTTGATCAAGCTGGCCACGCCGCGTTAAGGCGGATGGCGAATTCGTCGTTTGCAGGAATTATAGCGATGGATGGGCTTTTGCGCGCACGAAACGGAAACTTCCAGTTCAAGCGCCTTGCGAGACACCCGCTACGGCTACTTTTCGTCGCGAGGCGGCGTGAAATCCAGTGCCGCGTCGGCAGGCCAGCGCAGTTACTCGGTATGCAACCGGTCAGCGCGCACCTGAAATTTTTTGCTGTGCGTCACATGGCGAAAGGTCGCGCTCACCACATAGGCGCCCGTCGGCAAGCCCGCGAGAAACAACGGGCCTTCGGTCACATGCTCAACCAGCGTTTTGCCTGCCGCATTTGACAGCGTGACGCGCGCATCGGAGACAAAGGTACCGCTGCCTTCAAGCGTCAGCACCAGCTTGAAGTTATAAGATTTTTCACGCGCGGCGAGACTGTCGCGCGAATCGGTGCCTATGCCGCCCGACACAAAGGTGATGCCGTTCATCTCCTGCACACGATCAGAATCGGCGGCTTGCGCAGTTGCAATTGAAATTGCGGCCAACGTTGCCGCCATTAAAATCGACGTAATGCACCTGAAAAATTTCATGGTATTGATCTCGGTAATTGCGAGCATGCAGATTTTCCTATGACTGTATCCGTTCGAGTTTGTTTCATATCAATGCCAGTTCAGGTAATGTCACGTTCAGGATACCTGCCGGAGCAAACGCCCATGCACACAAACGCCGCCTTATTTGCTGCAACCCTCAGCGCAATCGCGCTGGCCACCGCTGCACCCGTCTGCTGGAGCCAAGGCGCCTACCCCGTCAAACTCGTGCGCATCGTCAACCCGGTGGCCGCTGGCGGCAATCAGGATATTGTGGCTCGAGCGTACGCCGAGCAGTTCGGCAAAAATCTGGGCCAGCAATTCGTGGTGGAAAGCCGTCCCGGCAACAGCGCGATTGTCGGCACACGCTTCGTTAAAAGTTCGCTAGCCGATGGCTACACGCTGCTGGCGATTTCCAACACTTTCGCCCGTACGCCAACCATGATCAAGGATTCCGGTTACGACCCCATCAAGGACTTTGCCACAATTTCCATGACCAGCGACACCGCGCTGGTGTTCGTGATCAATCCAGCGCTGCCGGTGCGCACGGTCAAAGAATTCATCGCGCTCGCCAAACAAAGGCCCGGCGAAATTTCCAGCGGCTCATCCGGCAACGGCTCCACCGGGCACGTGGCAGCGGAAATGTTCAGCCGCCGCGCGGGTATCAAGCTGCTGCACATTCAGTACAAGGGCGCCGCACCCGCCGTAATCGATCTGGTGGGCGGCCACGTGATGCTGCGCTTTGACCAGGTAACGACATCTTTACCGCACGTGCGCGCCGGGAAACTGCGTGCGCTCGGGGTCACCACGCGCAAACGCTCGGCGCTGCTGCCGGATGTGCCCACCATCGACGAAGCCGCGCTGCCGGGGTTTGAAGATTCCACCTTCAATGGCCTGATGGCCCCGGCGGGCACGCCACCAGCAGTCGTGGAGCGCCTGCGAGCGGAAATCGCCAAGGCTGCAACCATTGCGGAATTACGCAAACGCTATCAGGACTTGGGCATAGAGCTCGTCAGCAGCAACACGCCGGAAGAATTCGCCGGGTTTCTGAAAAAGCACGTGGAAGAATTTGAAAAACTCGCACGCGAAGCAGGCATGGTTGAAAAATAGCGTGATGAATCATCACTTCAAACCGAAGCGCTTCACGACCAAACCTTCCTGATCGTAAGTTTCTTGCGTAAACCGGGCGTACGTTTCGCTGAGTAGCCCACGTAAGTTGGGCTGCTAAGCCCAACATCATCGGTGCGGCACATACGAACGTTGGGGTTCGCTGCGCTCACCACCAACCTACAAGGCTACCCGGCAAAACGATTTATCACTCAATGCAGCTTGGGCTTCTTGAGAAAATCATCGCGGTCAGCGGATTTAACGGTGATGCGCAGCACTTCACCCGCACGCGCAAGCATAAGCGGCACTTCAACCCCCGCCGGGCCAAGTCGCCGCACGGCGCGAAACAATTCTGCCAGGCTGTGCGCACGTGTGGCCCCAACGCCCAGCACGATGTCACCCACTTTTACGCCTGCGCGTTCGGCCGGGCCTTTTGCAGCGACTCTGCCAACCACCAGTTTATTTTCGGCGTCCTGCGTACGCATGCCCAGCCACGGGCAGGGCGGATGCGGGCTGCGGCCGGTTTGCAGCATGCCTTCGAGAATGGGGTTCAACAGATCAATCGGCACAAACATGTTGACGTGGCTCTCTTCGCCATTCACCGCCTGCTGCACCAGCAGCGAACCGATGCCGATGAGATCACCCTGTGCATCGATCAACGCCGAGCCGCCCCATTGCGGATGCGCCGGTGTGACAAACAGCGCTTCGTCGAGCAGATATTCCCACGGGCCAGCAAATTCGCTTTTTGAAATGAGCCGCGTCTTCAACGCATGCGCGCAGCCACCGTGGCCGAGTATAAATGCTGCGTCACCCACCTTGAAGTCGGATACCGATCCACGCCGCAGCGGGGGCGCGTCTAGTTTGCCCAGCGGTTGAATCAGCGCGAAGCCGGTGGTGCGATCGTAGGCCAGTGGATAGCCTGCCACCACTGCGCCGCGATTGGTGGTGAGCCAGATTTGCGTCGCCTCGGTGACAAGGTAGCCGATGGTGAGCACCAAACCGTCTTCGCGTATCACCACGCCGTAACCGCCGCGCTCGGTGCCAAGGTTACTGGCCGTGTAGCCATCCGCAGGCACCTCTGCACGAATCAATACCATGGCGTCGAACGCGCGCTCAAGATCAAACTGGGTTTCTTCGGGCTTGGGTTGCAGCGGCTCCCGGAAAGCCCATTGTTGGTGTTCAGACATGGTGTGATTTTGACATGAAGCGCCGCTCAGTGCTCAAAACCGCGTACCGCCTGACGCGGCTATTCACCCGCCACGCCGTATTTGCGCATGTAACTTTCGTGTCGAAACAGAAAATCCGCGCCGACAATGCGATGGTCAAAACCATCCGGGCGGAAGCGATAATCGACAAAGCCCACTTCACGCGCGCCCCAGTGCAACGTGGTCGGTGGCGAGTTGACGCAGGCAGTGGATGGCGCCCAGATGTAGTAAATGCCATCGAGTGAAAACGTGCGCGTCTGATGCTTGTGCCCACTGCTGATGAGGCGCACGCCGTGCTGTTTGCACAGCACAAGCAGACGCGATCTGCTGACAGCATCGATACACGACTGGCGCAGGTTGGCATCGTCGCTATCCGGCTCTGAAGGGTGATCGAGAAACAGCGGCTTATGCAAAAACAAGGCAATGCGCCGCCCGGAAAAACTGCCGAGTGCTTTTTCAAGCCAAGCCCATTGATCGGCTTCGGCCACCTGCCCGTTGCTGCCGAGCAATTGTGCGTTAATGCCGACAAAGCCCCAGCCTGCGGCCTCGAACGCCCAGCGCTCTTCGCCGAAGTGCGATACAAATCGCGCGCGCCTAGCGTCGTTCACACGCTTTTCCATTTTGCCGGACAACACGTTATCGCCGATGTCGTGGTTGCCAGGCAGGTAGCGGCACGGCACAGGCAGGCGCGTGATCTGCGCACGCGCAAACGCGTAGTCCGCGTCATCGTCCGGATCGCCCATGATGAGATCGCCGTTAACCACGACCAGAGCGGGGCGCTCGCGCGCTATCCACTCGGCGACTTTCAGCCAATTGTCGAGGTGATGTTCTTTACCGGCACCCAGATGTATGTCGGCGACCTGCACTAACCTGAATTCGTCCATGGATTACTTCTTCTTGCCAAGCCCTATTGCGTCGTAAAACTCCCGGTATTCCTCCAACCGCGAGGCAAGAAATTTTGTGAATTCCGTGCTGCCGAGAAAAACATTCTGAAAAATATTGCGCTGTGCGATTTCTTTCCATTCAGCCGAGTCGTGCGCCTTCTTCAGCGCAGCCTCCATTGTCACCACCGCTTCTTTCGGTACACCAGCCGTAAAGGTAAAGCCACGTATGGTTCCTGCCGTGATCGGATAGCCCAGCTCTTGCATCGTCGGCACATCCGGTGCCTGCGGCAGGCGCTTGTCGGCGGAAATCGCCAGTACGCGCACCTTCCTGCCTTCAACAAAACCCTGCCCTTCGCTCAGGTTCTCAGTGGTGAAAGCAGTATGCCCACCCGCCACAGAAGTCACCGCTTCGCTGCCGCCCTTAAACGTAACAACCTTGAACTTCGCGCCCGGCAAATATTTTTCCATGAGGTGTATTACCAGCCTGCCCGTGCCTTGAATTGATGTGGTTGCACCCACCAGCGTTTCGGGTTTGGCGCGCGCAGCTTCCATCAGATCCTTGAATGTCTTGAACGGCGAATCGAATGGCACCATGATGGTTTGCGGGTCAATCGCAAACAGCGCGAGCGGCGTGTAATTCTCCAGACCGATATTGATTTCGGGCCGATGGGCCATGGCAAGTATGGTTCCGGTGACCGACATCATGGTGTACGGATCGCCGCGTTTGGTTTTGAAGTAACCATAACCCACTACACCTGCACCGCCCACACGGTTATTCACCGTGATCTGTTGTGGCAGAAATTTCTCTTTGCGTACAATTTCCGCCATAGCGCGCGAAACCACGTCACCACCGCTGCCTGCGGATGTGGTCACCACCAATTCAATCGGCTTGTTGGGGTACGGCTGCGCCAGTAGCAAGCCTGGCATCAGTACACACGCTGCAGCGGTCATGCTGAAAATCCTGTTCCTGCACATCTGCGTCTCCGTCATAAGTCAATGGGTAAAGTGTAACTGCTTCATGTGCAGACGTTAGATCGTTCGGTTTAATTTATGCAAGCCCTTGTTTTTATTTAACTATTTTTACCTCGCGTATTGCGTGCCCGTCGTTGCACCGATGCACGCGCTAGAATGCCTGCTCAACTAGAGCGAAAGCGTCTGTGGCGCTCGCAACCTGCGGAGGCTGGACATGACTGTCAAACAACTGAAACTCGAAGACGTACGCAACATGGCTACGGACATCGGCATGACGCATCTCACCACTGCGCATTTGCAGGAACTTTTGCGCGCCACCAATGCCGCGCGTGCGCGCCGCGACCTGCTACAAGCCGCCACATTGACCTATGCCGATGAACCGGCACACCTGTTCAGCCTGATGCCGGGGCACGCCAAATGACAAACCTCGCCTGGCTTACCGTAGCGGATGCCGCTGAACTGCTGCGCACCAAAGAACTGTCACCGGTGGAATACACCAAGGCGTTGATCGCGCGTGCCGAGAAGCACGACAAGCACTACAACGCCTATCTGCGCGCAATGCCCGACATTGCACTCGACGACGCGCACCGCGCGGAGCGCGAAATCATGAGGGGTGACTGGCGCGGGCCGTTTCACGGCGTGCCGTACGGCCTGAAAGACATTGTGGATTACTCGGGGCTGCCTACCACCGCGCACTCGAAGATTCTGCAAGACAACATCGCCAGTGCCGATGCCGTGGTTACGCAAAAACTGCGTGCGGCGGGCGGTGTATTCATGGGCAAATTGTCAACGCATGAATTCGCCACCGGCGGGCCATCGTTTGATTTGCCGTGGCCGCCCGCGCGCAACCCGTGGAACCGCGATCACTTCTGCGGCGGATCATCAAGCGGCTCCGGCGCCGCCACCGCCGCCGGATTTTTGCCGGCCGCCATCGGCACCGACACCGGCGGCTCGGTGCGCAATCCAGCATCAATGTGCGGCGTGGTCGGCATGAAAGCGACTTACGGGCTGGTGAGCCGCCGCGGCGTGGTGCCGCTGGCTTACTCGCTCGATCACGTCGGCACACTTACGCGCACGGTACGCGACAACGCGCTGATGCTCGACTTGATTGCGGGGTACGATGCGCTGGATCCGGGCAGCGCCAACCTTGCGACGGGCGGTTACACATCGCAATTAGGCCAGGACATCAAAGGCATACGCGTAGGCGTGCTGCGCCACTTTTACACGCGCGACATGCAGGCTGACGCGGAAATTGCGGCGGGCATCGAAGCGGCAGTCAATAAGCTCTCCGAGCTGGGCGCCGTGGTAAGCGAAGTTGCCACCGCGCCGCTGAACGAATATCTCGCATGCAACCGTACCATTCTCACCAGCGAAGCCTTCGCCGTGCACGAAAAATGGATGCGTGAACGGCCGCAGGATTACGGCGCGCTCGCGCGTGAGCGGCTGATGGCGGGTGCGTTCGTGCGCGCCGCCGATTACATCAACGCCACGCGCCTGCGGCGCAAAATGACCGATGCCTTTCATAAGTTGTTCGCCGGCGTAGATGTGATCATCACCGCCAGTTCGATGGACCCTGCCTGCCGCATTGATGATGAGAAGGCCGTGGATTACACCTATGGCCGTCAGGCGCGCGCGCCGTTTAATGTCACCGGCAGTCCGGCGCTGGCCGTGCCCACCGGCTTTAGCCAAAGTGGTTTGCCGCTGGGCATGCAGATTGTCGGCAAGCCTTTCAGCGAAGCGCTGCTTTACCGTGTGGCGTATGCCCATGAACAAACGACAGATTGGGTGCATCAGCACCCCGCATTGCAATAGCGCAATAGGGAAATATAATGAATATAAACAAATACTTACGAAACATCGGCCTGCTCGCCATGATGCCCAGCATGATGCTTGGCGGCTGCGCCAGCACGCCGTCGAACAACACCTCCAGCGGGCCGATCACCATTGCACAACAAGGAAGCTTTTTTGTCGGCGGCAAAAAGGTGCAAGGTGTCGGCAGCTACGACCCGACACAAGGCGCAGCCAACACTGATCCCGGCCAGACTTACTGGATCGATCAGATGTATGTGCAATATCAAATCCCCGAAAACGCACGCAAGTATCCGTTAATCCTCGTGCACGGCGGCAGCGGCACGGGCCGCGTGTGGGAAACCACGCCCGATGGCCGCGAAGGTTTTCAGACGCTGATGCTACGGCGTGGCTTTCCGGTGTACATCGTTGATTTCCCGCGGCGCGGGCGCGCGGGCTACCCCAGTTTTAACAGCACGTTTGGCAACCTCGCGGGCAACCAAGTCGTGCCTAATCGCACCACACAGGCGGGTATGCAATGGGCGTGGTCGCGCTGGCGTCTGGGACCGAAATTTCCGGAAGTATTTCCCGTACAGCAGTTTCCAATGAACGCCGTCGATTCGTTTTTACAGCATCTGGTGCCCACGGTATCGGACAACGCCGACATCATCAGCGATGCCCTCGTAAAACTGCTCGACAAAATCGGCCCGGCGGTAGTAGTGACGCATTCACAGTCGGGCTTGTTCGGCTGGCTTGCAGGCGCGCGCTCACCGAATGTAAAAGGCATCGTCGCCTACGAACCGGGCTTCGTCTTCAAACAAGGCGAAGTGCCTCCCGCGATACCCATGTTCAAAGGCAGCCAACCGTCGGGCACGCCGGTCACACCTACGGAATTCGCCAAACTGGCGTCGATACCACTGCAAGTGGTTTACGGCGACAATATTCCCAAACAGCCAATACCTGATCTCGTTGCCGACGGACGCCGCGCGCAGGTAGTTACGTCGGTGATGTTTGTTGATGCGCTGAACAGACAGGGCGGTCAGGCGAGTGTGCTGCATCTGCCGGACGTGGGCCTGTTCGGTAATTCGCACTTCATGTTTTCGGATTTGAACAATGTGCAGGTGGCGGATCAGTTGTCAAAGTTTTTGACGGCGAAAGGGCTGGATGTACGGTAAGCGTCAAAAAGCCATTACGCCAGATCAGGCAAGCTCCCTTTAGGCACCGCCAGCAAGGCCTCATAAATCTTGCGATCAATCTCCAGGCCCTCACGTGCAAGCCGCGCGCGTTCGCGCAATGCGCGTTCGCCCGGCAAGCGAATTTCATCCACGCCGGGCTGGCGTGGGGCAGCTTTAACCTTGGCCAGCATGTCGCTCATGTGACGGCGGAAATCGTCCCCCGACAGCATACGTTCCGGGTTAATCGCCATGATGAGATAACCGTAGGTTTTGTCGTCGCCCAGACCAGAACCCGCGAGCACGCCGAGCGCCTGCATCGCCAGAGCCAGCGCAAATCCTTTGTAACCCCCAAACGGTAATATCGTCGCCACTTCCGACGGAACGCGCGTGAGTTTTCCATCGGCGTCCATAGCGACACCTTCGGGCAACACTGCGCCGCGCCGCTCCTGAAAAATCAAGTCGGTACCCATGAAGGCCGACGAGCCCATATCAATCAAGAAAGGCTCGTTCATCGTTGGGAATCCAAACGCCACTGGGTTGGTGCCGGTTGCCGGGCCTTTGGAGCCGGGTGCGGCTACATGCGCGCGGCTCGCCACGCTGTGTATGCCCACCATGCCCGCGCGTGCCACCAATTCAACATAATGCGCGCTGCGTCCGCTCACCCACGAGTTGTTGACGCCCACCACGGCCATGCCCTGCTCGCGCGCCTTGGCAATCGCCACCTGTGTCGCGCGGTACATGGTAACCATGCCGTTGTTGTTGCCGCCATCGAACAGCGCCGAGTTAGGCGTTTCGCGTATCGCGCGCATGGCGCGACGTGGCTCGCGCAATTGACGGTGTTCAATCACGTTGAGTATTTTTGGCAGGCCCGAATATTCATAGCCGCACAACGCCGCATCCATCACGTGATTGGCAATAATGTGCGCCTCTTCGGCGTCATATCCCGCTTTACGCAGCACCTCTTCGGCTAGCGTTTGCGCTTCGCTGACGGTAAGACGCACCCTGTCCTGGTTCACATTTTCCATCGGGCCTCCTGTTTCTGTTGTGCCGTTACCCGCTATTTCTGCGGGAACATTTGAGAAAATTTATGCACGCCATCGGCGTTGCCACAAATATAAATCGCGTCACCCAACTGAAATTCGAAATTCGCATCAAATTTCACCAGCAACGCATCCCCCCGCTCGACGGCAACGACAGTGCAGCCCGTCTTTTCCCGAAGCTCGCCTTGCTTCGGATGAGTTTTCTCAAGGCCGCTGGTGGATACCTTAACCACTTGCAATTCAGTATCGACAGCAACCGATTCCTTGCCCAGCAGGCGCAATACCAGCAATTGCCCTGACACCTGACTGATCGACAGCGCAAAGTCCGCCCCCGCGCCGTACAGCCGATCTACATTTTCAGCGCTGTTGACGCGCGCGATGATCGGCACATCGGGCACCAGGTCACGGATGATGACGGTGCTGAACAGCGTGGTCGCGTCCGCACTGAGTGCGAGTATTACTGCCTGCACATTTTCCAGCCCCGCCTGATGTAGTATTGCCACGTCCAGCGCATTACCGACCAGATCGACGCCAGGGCCCGGCCGCGTATCGATAATGAAGGTCTTTTCGCCACAATCCGTGAGTAGCTGCGCCACCTTGCGTCCGACCTCACCACCGCCCGCTATCAGGAACGGCCCGTCACGCCGCAATCGCCGTGCGCCAGCACACAGGTTCAGGAATTCTCGAATGCTTTCGTCATTACCCACCAGCACCAGAATACCACCCGCTTCAAGGCGCATGCCTGGCGTGGGCGGCGCCACCAGTTTGCCGCCCACCCACTGTCCGATCACCGATACGCCCGCGTGTTGATCAAGCGCGGCTTCTTCCAGTGTTTTGCCGATTAATTCACTGTCACGTGTGATGCGCGCTTCAGCAACCTGCAGTTTGCTCCCCAGATGCTGTATGCCGCCTACGGTGGGACTGACCTTCTGACTGGCGCGCGCTGCCAGCGCCGCACCCAGCACATGGCGCGGCGTGTAGGCACCTGTGGCTCCCGCGAGAATCATCGGCTGGCGATGAAACGGGTCTTCGACCAGCGCAAGAATTTCGCCGGCAAAGCCCAGCTGGCGCGCAGTAATAATGGTTGCTGCGTTGCGATCATCGCTGCCGTTGACGATGAGCGCACGTGCATGTCTCAAGTTGGATTTCGCCAGCACTCCTTCGTCGAGATTGCCGTATATGACTTGATGCCCCTGGGCGTGAAGGTGGCGCGCCTCTGCCTCGTCTTCATCGATAATTACTGTGGCAACACCCTCCTGCGTCAGCTCGGTAATCAGCGTGGCTACGGTAGGGCCATAATCAAAAATGACCACATGATCCGTAGCTTCCGACATTTCATTCGGCAACTTGGTCTCAAACCGCTCCTCAAGGAACGGAATCAGAAATATCGGCAGCACCATGAACATGAACGTCACGCCGAGGAATTGCGCGATGACCACGAACACCACCATGACCGGATGCGTCCATGACGTTTCTACACCATAACCCGTCGTAGATGTCGTGCCCGCGGCAAATTGCAACGCCTGCCAGAACGTCCGCGGTTTCCCCTCAAGATGCTCCATGCCGAGCAGGTACAGTGTCGCCAGCACCAGTAATATCACGACCAGCGCACCCGCCAACTGCAAAAAGCGCTTATGCGAGCGCAGCATCTGTCTAAATGGTAACTATTTGTTTTTATTATGGATTTACCTACTTCAGCCTCTCCCGCTATCGGGAGAGGCTGAGCAGGGCACTACTAAAACCGTCTGGATCAAGCCGTCTTTTCCTTCTTGGCCGCAGTCGAACTTACCGCGTCTTTCATTTTCACCACTGGCGTGACCGGCACCACGCCGCTCATCAGTGCGTTGGGCACGGACTCAATAAGTTCATCGACAGTGAACATGCCTTCGTCGCTCCACTTGTGCAGGAAGCGGAAGTCATCGCCGAAAATTTCGGTATTGATGCGGCCGCGCTCTACGTGGATCACCTGACCGTTGATGTAATCGGCGTTGTCCGTGGCGAGAAACGCAACCATCGGCGCAATGTATTCCGGTCCACGATTTTGCAGCGTGAGATCGTATTGCTCTTTGGTGAGCAAGCCCGCCTCAAATTTACGGCGGCGGTTTTCTTTGACTTCCGGGGTCAGCGTCATGCGCGTATCGGCCGAGGGGCAAATGGCGTTGGCGGTGATGCCGTTCTTGTAGGCTTCTTTTGCAATCGAGCGCGTCAATCCGATGATGCCGGCTTTGGCGGCGCTGTAGTTGCATTGGCCGACCGAGCCTTTGAATGCGTCGGAGGAGAAATTGATAATGCGGCCATGCCCTGCGGCGCGCATGTATTTCACCGCGTGGTGGCAGGTGTTCCAGTTGCCTTTGAGATGCACTGAAATCACCGAGTCAAAATCGTCTTCCGACATATTCCAGATCATGCGCTCGCGCAGATTGCCGGCCACATTCACCAGAATATCGATCTTGCCAAATGCATCGACGCACTGCTTGATCATCAAGCCCGCCTTCAGATAATCCGACACCGAATCATAGTTAGCTTGCGCCTTGCCACCGGCCTTGGTGATTTCGGCGACCACATCGTCGGCTGGCCGCTCCTCGGTTTTTTCGCCGCCACGGCCCACGCCTGGATCCACCACGATCACGCTGGCACCTTCTGCCGCAAGTTTCAATGCGACAGCACGACCAATGCCACGACCCGCGCCGGTTACCACTGCTGCTTTACCTTGCAAATGCATGTTAAATCTCCCTTGGTTTAGATGAAGTGAAAAAAGTGGACGGATGTCCGGTTGCTGAAGTCTGAAGCGCAAGTATACCGGGACACTGGACAAGCCATACGGTACAGGTAGATTCGCCATTCCATTATCTGTAACGGGGAACCACAATGAGGATATCGTCCATCTGCCGCTACGGCTGGGTTGCCACAGGGATGTTCGCAGCAGCGGTGCAGGCGCAAAATTACCCGGTGAAACCGGTACGGCTGATTGTGCCGTATCCACCGGCAGGTTCCACGGATTTTGTAGCTCGCGAAGTTGGTGCCAAGATCAGTACCGCGGTTGGCCAACAAATCGTCATCGACAACCGGCCCGGCGGCGGCACCCTGATCGGGCTAACGCAGGGTGTGCGCGCTGCGCCCGATGGCTACACCATTACCTTTGGCACATCCACCGGGTTGGCGATCAATCCCGCGCTGGGTGTAAAGATGCCGTTTGATCCGCATCGCGACTTCGCGCCGATTGGCCTGATGGTCTATGTGCCCTATCTGCTGGTGGTGAACCCGACGCTGCCCGCACGCAATCTCAAGGAATTGATTGATCTGGCCAAAGCCCAACCCGGCAAGCTCAACTTCGCATCACCCGGCGTGGGTACCCCCAATCACCTGGGTATCGAAATGCTCAACATCATGGCGGGTGTCAAGTTTACACACGTGCCTTACAAGGGCGGCGCTGCTGCCGTGATTGATCTGGTCGCCGGGCAGATGCATGTTATTTATTCAGGTTTACCACAAGTATCGGCATTCACTAAAACCGGGCGGCTGCGCATCATTGCCGCCGCCACACCGAAACCCACGCGCATCGCACCCGACGTGCCCACTATCGCGGAAACCTATCCCGGCTTCGACTGCAACACCTGGTTCGGCCTGCTCACACCCACGGGAACGCCCGCGCCCATCATCACGCGCTTCAATGCGGAACTGAATCGCGCGCTCGCCGATCCAGGTTTGATCCAGCGATTTCTCGATCAGGGTGTTGAAGCCACGCCGGGCACACCGGCAGCATTCCGCCAGTTGATCGTGGATGAAACGGCGCGTTGGCGCGGCGTGATCAAGACGGCAGGCATCACCGCCGAAAGCGCGCGCTGATTCAAGCGCAATGCCTGCGCGCATTTCACATTTCTCGGTTATCCTTCGCGCTGTCCCGCAATCCTTATTTGTAAACTTCATTAGAGACCATTGCCATGCCCGCTTATCAAGACACCCAACTGTTCATCAACGGCGTATGGGGCCCATCGGCCTCCGGTCGCACGTTGCCCGTAGTCAACCCGGCCACGCACGCGCAAATCGGCACCGTGGCCTATGCCGAAAAAGCCGATCTGGATCGCGCACTCGAAGCGGCCGAACAGGGCTTCAAGGTCTGGCGCAAGGTGTCGGCGTTTGAGCGCTGCAAGATCATGCGCAAGGCAGCAGACCTGTTCCGCAGCCGCGCCGATCGCGTCGCCGAGCTGATGACACTGGAGCAAGGCAAACCGGTGGGCGAAGCCAAACTGGAGTGCCTGGCTGGGGCAGATGTGATCGACTGGTTTGCCGAAGAA
Source organism: Betaproteobacteria bacterium (assembly GCA_947486575.1). Taxonomy (GTDB): domain Bacteria; phylum Pseudomonadota; class Gammaproteobacteria; order Burkholderiales; family SG8-41; genus UBA5216. The sequence continues at coordinate 25,258 of CANKUB010000057.1, forward strand.
GGCCGCCGCGCATACGGGCGCGTGATTCCGGCGCGTGCTGAAGGTGTTTATCAACTGGTGGTAAAAGAACCGGTCGGCCCGGTGGCGGCCTTTACGCCATGGAATTTCCCCATCAATCAGGCGGTGCGCAAGTTGTCGGCGGCGCTGTCGACCGGCTGCTCGATCATCCTCAAAGCGCCGGAAGAAACGCCTGCCTCACCCGCAGAACTGGTGCGTGCGTTCATCGACGCAGGCGTGCCTGCGAATGTGATCAGCCTGGTCTACGGTAGTCCGTCGGAAATTTCGAGCTATCTGATACCGCATCCGGTGATCCGCAAAATTACCTTTACCGGCTCAACACCTGTGGGCAAATTGCTCGCGGGCATGGCGGGCCAGCACATGAAGCGCGCGACGATGGAACTCGGTGGTCACGCGCCGGTGATTATTTTTGACGATGCCGATATCGACATTGCTGCCAAGACCATGAGCTTCATGAAATACCGTAACGCGGGCCAAGTGTGCGTGTCGCCCACGCGCTTTCTAGTGCAGGAAGGTGTTTACAAACAGTTCGTTGAAAAATTCGTCGAAGGCGCCAAAGGCATGAAAGTCGGCGACGGCTTCGACAAAGACACCAAGATGGCGACACTCGCCAATCCGCGCCGCCAGACCGCGATGATCGCCAACGTGGATGACGCCAAAAAACACGGCGGAAAAGTGCAGACCGGCGGCTATCCCATCGGCGAAAAAGGCAATTTCTTCGAGCCGACGGTGATTACCGAACTCGACAAAACCGCCGCCGCAATGAATACCGAACCCTTCGGCCCGCTGGCCATCATCAACCCGTTCAAAACATTTGATGACGCCGTAGACGAAGCCAACCGTTTGCCGTACGGCCTGGCCGCTTACGCCTGGACACGTTCAGCGAAAACCGCGAATAATATCGCCTCGCAAGTTGAAACCGGCATGATCACGATCAACCACTTGGGATTTGCACTCCCCGAGGTGCCGTTTGGCGGCGTAAAAGATTCCGGTTATGGCTCAGAGGGTGGCACGGAAGCGCTCGAACCGTATCTGGTCGGCAAGTTTGTGACGCAAGCCGGACTATAAGCAAGCAGAGTACTGGCCTGCGTTTTGCTTTAGGTATTGCACCATCATGTCACGGGGCATGATGGAAACAATAATACTTGGGAGGATGTCATGCGTTTGATGGGCTTTTTATTTGCCGCCTTGATTTCAAGCACTGCCTTTGCGCAAACCGCTATTCGCTATGCACTGGATTGGCGCTTTGAAGGCCCCGCAGCGCCCTTTTTTGTAGCAATTGATAAAGGCTATTACAAAGCCGAGGGGCTGGATGTCACGATTGATCCGGGCACCGGTTCGGTCGAGGGCATCAATCGTGTGGCGTCAGGGAATTATCAGGTGGGCTTTGCGGATATCAATTCGTTGGTGAAATATCGTGACAATCCGCAAAACAGCGCCATCCGCGCTATTTTGATGGTGTATGACACACCGGCGTTTTCCATCGTCTCATTAAAAAGCAAAGGCATCGCCAAACCCAAAGACCTGGAAGGAAAAATTCTCGGCGCACCCGCACCCGATGGCGCGTATGCGCAATGGCCGATTTTTGTTGATGCCAACAAGATCGATGCGTCGAAAGTCAGAATTGAAAATGTCGGATTCCCAGTGCGTGAGCCGATGCTGGCGCAAGGCAAGGTGGATGCGATCACCGGCTTCTGGTTTTCTTCGTACATGAACCTCAAGGCCAACGGCATTAAAGGCGAAGATATCGCCGTGATGATGATGCGCGATTTCGGCGTTGATCTCTACGGCAATGCAATTATCGTCAACCCGGATTTCGCCAAAAGCAACCCCAAGGCAGTGGCAGGCTTTGTGCGCGCCACGCTGAAAGGCATACAAGACACGATCAAGAGTCCCGAAACCGCCATCGATTCGCTGATGAAGCGCAATCCGATAGGCAATCGTGATGTTGAGCTTGAGCGATTGAAGCTGGCGATTGATAAAAACTTTGTCAATCCGGCGGTACTCAGCGCAGGCTATGGCGGCGTCGACGTAAAGCGCCTTGAGAAATCCATCGATCAGATCGGCTTGACGTTTAAATACACCAACAAGCCCAAGGCGGCTGATATTTTCACTTCGGAGTATTTGCCGCCGCGTGAGCAACGCTCTTTAAAATAAGCATTGCGGTATGCAAAATCTGGTAGAACTCCATGATATTTCAATGGCCTACGGCAAAGGCGCCAATGCTGTACGCGCGATTGAAGATGTCACGCTGAGCATACAAAAAGGCGAATTTATTGCTGTGGTCGGCCCTTCGGGTTGCGGCAAAAGTTCGCTGATGAAACTCATTTCCGGCCTGCATCCGCCCTTTTCGGGCAGGATCACCATCGAAGATAAGCCGGTCAAGGGGCCTCTAAAATCGGTGGGCATGGCGTTTCAGAATAGCAACCTGCTGCCTTGGCGCACCTGTGTGGAAAACGTGCTACTGCCGCTGGAGATTGTGCAGCCGCACCGCAGTAACATTGGCTCACAGCGCGCCCAATACAAAGAAAAAGCGGTGCAATTGCTAAACAGCGTGGGGCTAACCGGCTTTACGGAAAAATTTCCGTGGGAATTATCCGGCGGCATGCAGCAGCGCGCCTCGATCTGCCGCGCGCTGATACACGAGCCAGAAATTCTCATGCTCGACGAGCCCTTCGGCGCGTTGGATGCCTTTACCCGCGAAGAATTGTGGTGCGTGCTGCGTGATATTCAATCACAACGCAAAGTCACCGTGATGCTGGTGACGCACGATTTGCGCGAAGCGGTGTTTCTGGCGGATACGGTTTACGTGATGTCAAACCGGCCAGGGAAAATCATGAAAAAATGTTCGGTGAGCATCCCGCGCCCCAGAGACCTTGATGTCACATACACGCCGGAGTTTCAGCAGATCGTGCATGAACTGCGCGCATTGATCGGCGGGAAGCACTAGCATGAACCGCGAAGATTTCCTCATCAAAGTCGTTTCACCCCTGGCCTTCACGCTGGCGCTGTTCATTCTGTGGCAATTAATCTGCAAGGGCTTTAGCGTGCCGATGACGATTTTGCCCGCGCCCTCCGATATTTTTGCCGCGCTGTGGAAATACCGCGTACCCATCATTGATAACTCATGGGTAACACTGTGGACGACGCTGGCCGGGTTTTTACTGGCCACCATTTTTGGCTTGCTGCTGGGCATTGCGGTCGGCTGGCACAAAACCATTTACGCCGCCATCTATCCGGTGCTGGTCGGTTTTAACCTGAAGTTCCCCCTTCAAAAAGCCGAGTTTCTCCCCTCAAGCAGCCGTAAATGAGGTTCCGCGTTCTGTCTACGGTTTGATTTGATCGATCAGTGCGATGGCGCGTTTTTGCCCTACCGTTAACGTGGTGGTGATCTGGAAAGT
>CANKUB010000058.1 GCA_947486575.1 Betaproteobacteria bacterium
CCATCTACAAATCATCTCAGTTTCGAGCCACCCTGAAAACACCATTTTTCATTCGAGAAATACTCGATTTGCCACTACAATTTACCCACACGACTTCCTGAAGACCCAATTTTATGATTGGTACGTGCCAGGCGATTTTTACCTTCCATGCGTTTCGGGTGAAGCTAGATCAATGCTAGCAGTGATGTATTTCTCTGCACGCTCTGCCTTTGTGGAGGAGCTTTTTTGTCGCGGTGTGCTGTACTATATCGTCAAGAGTCTCGTCAGCGATAGGTTTAGCACCGCTATTTTTATTATCGTTTCGGGAATCTTGTTTGGCCTCAATCACTGAAGTCAAGGGTCTTCTCGCGTCATTGCCTTGATTTTAATGGGCTTGGTTGCAGCGGCTTACTATCGATGGATAAAAATGCTGTGGCCATTAATCGTGGGGCAATTCATTAATAATATAATTTTATTGCATTGTATTAGCGAGCTTAGGGCGGCATGTTTTTATGTGCCCATGCGTTGAAGTGCATTCCACGTCAAGTCGCGTGGGCAAAACAAAGAAGGTCTTGCCGAACCTATAAAATTTGCCGTCTGAAATACCCCGCAGGCGCCTGTCGCAAATTACAGCAGTGGGTTTATTACCGAGATTCGCAATCATCCCCCCGCAAGAATTTACACCACCAGTCACCGCCCGTATGATCCAGCCAAATTCATAGGCTAGCGAAAAGCATGTACATCTCAGATTGGCGTGGACAATCCAAAATGCAGCTGAGCCATGCATGTGCAGCGGGATTGCTTGCAATGACGGCCACCTGCATCGCAGTAGCCGCAGAAATTTTCCCTGCTAAACCTGTCCGCCTGATCGTGCCGTTTCCCGCAGGCGGTGGCGGTGATAGCGCGGCACGGTTGCTGGTGCAGGATTTGTCCGCGCGTCTGGGGCAGCAGGTGGTTATCGACAATCGCGGTGGCGCGGGCGGGTTGATCGGGATGGAAATCGTGAAGAACGCGCTGCCGGACGGCTACACCGTGTTGCTGTCCACGGCGGGTTTTGCGGCAATGCCTGCCTTGCACAAGCGGTTGTCATTTGATCCGGCACGGGATTTCACCGGGGTAATTACGGCGCTGTCGGGTGCCTACATCCTGGTGGTGCATCCGGGCTCGCCCTTCAAATCAGTGACGGCGTTGATTGCCTATGCCAAGGCCAATCCCGGTAAGCTGGATTACGCGTCGGCGGGCAATGGCTCGACCATTCATCTCGCCGGTGAGTTGTTCAAAAATATGGCGCAAATCAACTGGGTGCATGTGCCTTACAAGGGGGCTGGCCCAGCGCTGACCGATGTGATCGGCGGGCAGGTGAAAAGCATGTTTGCGTCGGCAACCAATGGGCTGCCCATGATCAAATCCGGCAAGCTGCGTGCGCTCGCGGTCACGTCGGCCAAGCGCTCGTCGCTGGCGCGTGAATTGCCCACGATAGCGGAAAGCGGTTTGCCCGGTTTTGAGGTGACCGGCTGGTATGGCATTGCCGCGTCGGTGCAGACGCCGAAAGTCATCGTTGCGTGGCTGAATGCCGAGGTCAATCATGTGCTGCGCTTGCCGGAACTGGCGGAGCGCCTGCCCGCGCAAGGGCTGGAAATCGTTGGCGGCACGGCGGAAGCCGCAACGGCGCTGATCAAAGACGATGTCGCGCGCTGGATCAACGTGCTGCGTGAAGCGGGATTGAAACAGGAATAGCCATGGATCAGGTGCTCGACACGAATGCTGATACGCTGACCAAGACGCTGTGCGGTTATCTGGCACAAACACAGTTTAGCGATCTTTCGGCGCGTGCTGTGAGTAAGGCACGTCGTGGCGTGCTGGACTGGCTGGGTTGTGCGCTGGCGGGCAGCCAGCACCCGACGATCTGCATACAGTTGGCGGTATTGCAGGAAGCCGGCGGCAGGCCGCAGGCGACGGTATTCGGGCGCAATCTCAAGCTGGGCCTTCTGGATGCGCCGCTGGCCAACGGGCAAATGGGCCATCTGTATGATTTTGACGATACGCACATGGGCGGCGTTTTGCTGCACACCAGCTCGCCGGTGCTGAGCGCATTGTTTGCATTGGCGGAGCGCGCACCGGTCAGTGGCCGGGATTTCATGCTGGCCTACGCCGTGGGTTTTGAAGCCGGTGTGCGTGCCGGCCTGGCTACGCCGGAGCATCACAGCGGCGGCTGGCACTTGACCGGCACGCTCGGCAGTATCGCCGCCGGTGTGGCGGCAGGTAAATTAATATCGCTTAATAAACAAACACTTACCTATGCCATGGGAATTGCGGCCACGCAGGCGGCGGGCATGCAGCAGAACCGCGGCACGATGTGCAAATCGTTTCACGCGGGCAAGGCGGGCGCGAACGGTGTGCTGGCCGCGCTGCTGGCTGAGAAAGGGTTCGACAGCACGCAGGAAATCATGGAAGGGGAAAAAGGCTTTAGCCGCATTTACAGCAAGACCGCAGCGCCCGAGCAGCTGACGGCTGGCCTTGGCGCCAGTGGAACCCCTTGGTTGATCGAAAGCAACGGACATAAGCCCTACGCCTGCGGCGTGGTGCTGCATCCGCTGATAGACGCGGTGATCGCGCTACGCGCTAAGGCAAACATTGCACCGGCTGACGTTGATGAAATTCGTTTGCGTGTGCATCCGCTGGCATTGTCGATTACCGGCGTGGTTGAACCCTCCACCGGTTTGCAATCGAAATTCAGTCTCTACCATTCCGCAGCAGCGGCTTATGTGGATGGCAATGCCGGCATTCTGCAATACAGCGATGCGAAAGCAAATGATCGTCGCGCTGCGCCGCAAGGTGAAGCCGTTCGCGGATGCGTCGCTACGCAAGGAAGAGGCGCATGTATCGATAGTGGCGGGTGGCGTGACGCATGAAGTGCATGTGCCGCATGCCAGCGGCACGGTGCTGAACCCGATGAGCGATGCGGCGATTAACGCGAAGTTTCTGGCGAATGCCGAGCCGGTGATCGGCAGATCCAGAGCGCAGCGTGTGTGCGAAATGGCGTGGGCGCTGGAACAGTTGCCTGACATGCGTGACCTGATTGCACTGCTGGCAAGCGGGTCCGGCCCTGCGTGAGGCCTGCGACTACAAACGCACGCGTCAGCTATGCGCCTTGTTCGTCGGCGTGCCCATCCAGCCGGTTTGTGACACGTCGAACGTCACATTGTCGGGGCCGCTGTAACGCACCTCGACATTGCCATGCCCGGCTTGTGCACCACCGGCGCCTAAACCCAGTGCAACATTAATATCGTCGCGTGGTTTGGCGACAGTGGTGTTGGCCAGCTTGTCGGCAATTTCTTCCAGGCTCTCGACCTGAAAGCCGATGTGATGGATGCCGCTCCAGCCGGTACCGCGCTCGACGCCCGCGACCACATCGTTCTTGAAGCGCAGAATGGCCAGATTGAGGTGGCCATCGGTGAGGTAGTAGCCCGAAGCGCGCGGACTGTCGAGCTTTTTTACCTCCTTGAGACCGAAGTTCTCGATGTAGAAACGCGCTGTGGCTTCTTCGTCCTGGGTTTGAATCGCGATATGTCTGATCTGTGCCATGATGGAATTTCCTTTGAGTCAAGTTGCTGTCGGGGCGTGCCGGGGTATTGCTGGAATAAGTTTAGCTACTTTGGCTGCAACTACTTTGTAATTGACCGCTATTATTATGCGGCAATTTCCACTTTCGCCGGCATGACGCGTGTGGGGCAGATGCGGTTTTCTGTAACCAACAGTGTGCAATGCTACATTGGAGCATACGGCGCGGCACGAGAATGCCTGCGTCGCTACTGATCCAGCTTGATACCGGCCGATTGGACCACACTTGCCCACTTTTTGATTTCAGACTGAAAGTAGACGCTGAATTCGGCTGATGACAGGCCGCCCGGCTCGGCACCCTGGCTTTGCAGCGCCTGAGTTACGTCGTTCGACTTTAGCGCTGCACGGGTGTCTTTCAACAGCCGTTCGACTACAGGCTGCGGCGTCTTAGCCGGTAAGAGAAGGCCGAACCAGGAACTGGATTCGAATCCGGGATACGATTCCGCGATGGTGGGTATGTCTGGCAAGGTCGATGCGCGTTTCAAGCTGGTGATGGCCAGCCCGCGTACCCGGCCGCTTTTTACGTGCGGCAGGGTTGATACGGTGCTGCTGAATATCATTTGTATTTGCCCGGCGATCAAATCAATGAATGCAGGCCCGCTGCCCTTATACGGGACATGGGTCAATTGAATATTTGCCGCTGATTTCAGCAGCTCGGTGGTGAGGTGTATGGAACTGCCTGCGCCCGATGAGCCGTAGTTCAGTGCGCCGGGTTTGTTGCGCGCGAGCGCAATCAAATCCGGCACTGTGTTCGCTGCTACGGCAGGGTGCAGACCCAGCATGAAAGGTGTGGCGGTGATCAGCGTCACCGGCGCAAAATCCTTGGTGGGGTCGTAGGGCAGCTTTCTGAATAAAGCGGGATTCACCGCATGCGTGGTCGAAATCAATAGCAGCGTGTGTCCGTCGGGCGGTGACTTTGCAGCGAGTTCAGTACCGATGATGGTGGTTGCGCCACTACGATTATCGATCACCACCGGGTGGCCCAGGCTTTCGGTTAATTGCCGGCCGATCATGCGTCCGATGGCGTCACCCGGGCCGCCTGTGCCGAACGGTATGATCAGCCGAATCGGTTTGTTGGGATAGGCTTGTGCTAAGACTGCGCCCGGAAGTATTGCAAGCAGCGTGATTGCAATGGATGTACGATGCTGCCGAAGCATCAAATCACTTCTTCAGCCGCGAGTTGATTGATTTCTGCGTCGGAAAGCCCCAGCACACTGCTGAGAATTTCACGCGTGTGCTCGCCGAGCAACGGGGCAGGGCGCTCATACTGCGGCGGTGTTTGCGACAGGCGCGCGGGGTTGGCCAGCGCCGGAACTGTGCCTGCCCGCGGATGCGGAAGATCAACTTTCATGCCGCGTGACTGCACATGCGGATCGTCAAATACCTGCTGGATATTATTCAGCGGGCCGCAAGGCACACCGAGTTGCGTGAGGCTTGCAATCCATTCATCAGCCGTTTTCTGCGCAAACGCCGCTTCGAGCAACGGAATCAGCGCATCACGATGTTTAACCCGCAGCGGGTTGGTCAGAAATCGTTGATCTTGCGGCAGCGCCGGGTAACCCAACAGCGTGCAGAGTTTGGCAAACTGACCATCGTTGCCCACCGCCACCACCATGGGGCCGTCCTTGGCCTGAAACATTTGATACGGCACAATGCTCGGATGCCCCGTGCCCATGCGCTTGGGAATAATGCCGCCGATCAGGTAATTCATATTGATATGCGAAATGGTGGCGATGGTGGTGTCGAGCAAAGACATATCAATGTGCTGGCCCGCGCCGGATTTTTCGCGTTCAGCGATTGCCGTCATCACTGCAAAGCTTGAGTAGATGCCGGTAATCACATCACAAATGGCGAGACCCACTTTGGCTGGCCCGCCACCGGGCAGTTCATCGGGGCCGCCGGTGAGACTCATCAGCCCGCTCATCGCCTGAAAAATGTAGTCGTAGCCGGGACGGTTGCGATACGGCCCGGTTTGGCCAAAGCCTGTAATCGAGCAATAGACGATGCGCGGGTTGATGGCGCGTATGGCTTCGTAGTCAAGGCCATAACGTTTGAGATCGCCGACTTTGTAATTTTCGATCAGCACGTCCGAGCGTGCGGCCAGGGCTTTAACCAGTTCCTGTCCGCGCGGCTTGGCGATGTCGATGGTGATTGAGCGCTTGCCGCGATTGATCGACATAAAGTAAGCGGAATCTTCGGTGTCGTTGCCAGCGGCGTCTTTGACATAGGGCGGAAAGGTGCGCGATTCGTCACCGTGGTGCGGGCGTTCGACTTTTATGACTTCCGCGCCGAAGTCCGCCAGATTTTGCGCGAGAAAAGGGCCGGCCAGTACACGGCTCATGTCGAGTACCCGCAGATGATCGAGGGCTTTAGCCATGTCAGATTCTCAACGACCGGTGAATCGGGGTTTGCGCTTTTCCTTGAAGGCGGTGACGGCCTCCTGATGATCGGCGCCGATGTTGGTCATGGCCTCATACGCCAGCGAGGCATCGAGCATCGAATGCGCCATCTGCCGCAGCGGAATATTGATACTGGTTTTCGTCCACTTGATTGCTTTGGTGGGGCCATTAGCGAGCTTTTGCGCGAGTGTGTTGACCTTGGCATCCAGTTGATCTCGCGGCACGGCGTGGTTGATGAGGCCAATGCGCTCGGCTTCTTTGGCGTCGAGTGAGTCGCCGGTCAAAAGATATTCTTTGGCTCGCGCGTAGCCGATCAACTGCGGCCAGATGATCGCGCCGCCGTCACCTGCGACATAGCCCATTTTGACATGCGGGTCGCCGAAGCGTGCATCATCAACCGCAATGACGATATCGCACAGCAACGCGAGGGTGGCTCCCAGCCCGATGCAGTCGCCGTTGACGCGTGCGATCACCGGCTTTTCGAGATCGAGCAGGCCGAAGATCATTTGCTTCATTTCGAGATTTTTGCGGTTGAACAACTCCGGGTCGTCAATGCGCTTTTGCATCATCGGAATATCGCCGCCCGCCGAAAACACATTGCCCGCACCAGTAAAAATCACCACGTCAGAATCATGATCGAGTTGCACCTCATGCCACAGCCGCGCCAGTTCGTTGTGCAACTCGTAGTGAATCGGATTCATCGGCGGGCGATTGAGCATGATCGTCAGGATGTTTCCCTGCCGCTCGATCTTCATGTGTTTGTAGCTAGTGTAATCCATTACCATTTCTCGTTTGGGTATTTAATATTATCAATAAAAACAAATACTTATGATTTTTCGTGCGAATCATTTGCGGCAAACGCAGGCGGGTTGAGATTGAGTGTTTGTGCCTGGTGAATCTCAAAGCAATTTGCGCAACAGTGCTTTGCCATTCTCGCCAAACATCCACGCAAGGACGATGCAATTCATAACAACCGTTGTCCAGAATACAATTTGAAACTCTCGCTTCTTGGATTTGTGCCGCAGTATTTTTTGTGCGAGCAAGCCACCGGGCCAACCACCGATCAAGGCCAAGAAATGTAACGTGCTTTCCTGCGTTCTCCACTGTCCGCTACGCGCAGCTGACTTGTCTAAGGCATAAATCAAGAATGTTATGAGACTGGCGCAAAAATAGAGTCCCGTTATTGCCGCAGGAAAGCGCCCAGTTAAGGAGGCAGCGACAAGGAAAATAAGGAAAAGAAAAAGAAACCCGGCAGACCACAATCCTGTTGCCTCAGTGGTTCGCATTTTCGTGGGACGGTGGATAACCGAAGCGGGTGAGTCCATGACAAACGTAACCTTGTCCGCGCGAATTCGGCGGTTTTCATCAAACTTTACATCATAAGTAACAAGCACACCTTCGGCAGGCTTGCGTTTACGGTTATCAAACGCCGATTGATGAACGAATACTTTTTCGCCACTTTTGTCCGAAAGGATGAAGCCAAAGCCTTGGCGATCTTTCCATTCACAAATTTTTCCTTGAGCGAGCATCTGAGATTGTACTGTCGAAAAACCAAAGGGGCCGGCGATGAATTTAATTCGCACCCTAACGGCATCAGATCAAGGCTAGAACGGTAATTTGCCCCGGCTTACGAGACCGCGCGTGCCGCCGAATGACAATTTCCACGTCCTGATTCAGCGCTGTCAAAAATGCCATCAGCTTTTCAACCGAGAATTGGTCGAGGCGATAGTTGATCAACGCCGATACCTTCGGTTGGGGGATGTGCAGCAGTGTCGCAATCTCGCGCTGCTTGAGTTTACGACCCTGAAGCAACTCGTTTACCGCTAACGCAAGGCGCGTCTTGATTTGCCGTTCCGAGCCATCCTTGTAGCCCAGATCATTGAACACATTGGTAGTGCCGTGCGTAATAGTGGTCATGGCGCATCTTTTCCTTCGTAATCCGCGCGGGCGCGCTTGAGGCGCTCGGCGATCATTTTCACATCCGTTAGTGGCGTCTTGATGCCCGACCTCGATTTCTTCTGGAAGGCGTGCAACACGTAAACAACGTCGGCAAACCGCACGGTGTAGACGGCGCGGTAAGTGTCGCCACGATGATCTTCAACAATTTCGAACACTCCCGGCCCTTCGCCCTTCCAGGGCTTGGCGTTGGGGTGTGTCGCGCCAAGCTGCGCCAAACCCAAGGCATAGCCCATGTCGTCTTGCACGTCCGCAGGAAACGCCAAATAGTCTTTTTTCGCGGATACTACCCAATGCAAGGGCTTTTCTCGCGACATGCTAGGCTGGATGCGAACCATAAGTTAATATATCATGATAGGAATAAATGTCAATGACCGCTATTGCATGGCGACTCTCGACCGCAAAGCGCTGGAGAAATGCCTGCCCGGCAAACGTGCACCCACTAAATCAAACGGCCAGATGCCGAAGCGTCTAGCCGTTCTCTTTTGCAACTAAAGTTTTGCAGCGATTATTGCAGCGCCAGCACGTCTTCGCTCACCACGGCATGCACGCGATCAATACGGTTCTTTGACGAATATAAACGTAGTGCCTTGCACGATAGGCGCGCTGGCGCCGACAAACGACACGTTGACGTCCTTCACCTGGCGCGAGCCTGCGCGACCGGAAGCCTGCAATGCGCCTTCGATGATGTGCCACAAACCGTGTATGCGGCCGGTGCCGAGGCTGCCGCCGAAGGTGTTGATCGGCAGTTCGCCATCGAGTTCCATTCGGCCATCCTGAATGAAGTCGAGCGCTTCGCCTTCTTTGCAGAAGCCATATGATTCCAGCCCGTAAATCACCGATGCCGAGAAGCCGTCGTAAATCTGCGCCACATCAACATCTTTCGGTGAGAAACCGGAACGCTCCCACGTAAGTTTTGCCGAACTGCTGCCGCCTGCCATATAGCTGCTGAGGCTGCCGATGCGACCCGCTACTTCAAAATGCAGGCGCTGGCCGTAGCCCGCAAGATAGGCCGGTGTGGGCTTGAGGTCGCGCCCGCGGTCAGCAAGTGTGAGCACGATCGCGCATGCGCCTTGTACCGGAATATCGCAGTCGTAGAGGCAGAACGGATGTGCAACCATGCGTGAATTGAGGTAATCCTCACGCGTGAGCGGCGTGCCATAAAAATAAGCGTGCGGATTGTGTTGCGTGTGTTTGCGCTGCGTGACGGCCAGCGTCGCCATTTTTTCACGATTCTGATTGTTCTTTTCCAGCCAGCGTGTGTAGGCGACGGCCATACCCTGCCCAGGGCCGCCGAAGCCGTACGGCCCGGTGAATTGCGTGGCGGCCGCAGCGTATTGCCCCGGCAGATTCTGATAGGTTCCTTTCGGATTGTGCATGGCGCGCCACACCACCGCATACTTGCAGACGCCTGCGAGCAGTGCATTGGTGGCCTGTTGCACCGCACCGCCGATGTTGACCGAGCCGGTTTGTATATGCCAGGTAAGGTTCGGCAATTTCAGCATCGCCATCATGCAATTGACCGAGACTATGGAAATGCCATCGACTTCGGCGTGGCCGGTGGCAGGCAATTCAGGATAGGTTGCCAAACCATCAATATCCGACATTTTCAGGCCGGAATCTTCTACCGCGGCTTTCACCGCATCCAGCGCGTGCGCTGCCAACGGGCGTTCAGCCGTGCGCGTGGCTTTGGAGAAGCCTACGCCGCTCAATACAACCTTGCATCGGTTTTCCCACATACGAATTGCTCCTAATCGATTTTTTTCAGGCAGACGCGACTAATGAATTAAATTGGCTGATCATTGCGCCAGGCGAAATTGCGGCAGCGTAAAGTCGTCGTTCAGTTTTTGAAATGTCAGTTCTACGCGACGCCCGACTTTGGCTTCAGTGTACGGCGCATCCAGCAGATTGCCTGCCATCAACGCGCCTGGCGCAGCATCCAGCTCGACGATGATGCTGGCGTAAGGCACGGCGGAAGCGAAGCGCTTATCACCGGTGTGATACATGATGGTGTAAGCGTAAATCGTGCCCTTGCCCTCAACTGGCTCGAACTTTAAATCGACGCTCATGCAGTTGACACAGGTGGCGTACGGCGGATGCTGAAAGTGCTTGCAGGCCTGGCAACGCTGCAATGACAGCACATTGTTTTTGGCGGATTCCCAAAAGGGCTTCGTCCATTCATTGGGGACGGGGATTGGCCGGGTTACCTTGCTCCAGTCGCTCATTATTAGGGCCTCGTTTTCTGTATTTGGACTACAGTCGTTTACGCATAACTAGCTGCGCCACGTACTGATCAGGTGACGACAATGTATTCCAACGCATCGGGCGCGGCAAGTGCTTTTCCACGCGACGATTGAACCAAACCGCAAGCCCGATGACAAATACTGCGAATAGTGCATGGGGTCATTTGTTTCACGCTGGCCCTCTAGTAAAATGGTTCCACAATGCTAAAAGCACGCCCATGAGTGAAACACCGTCTGCGCCCACGGAGCATTCATCACCGACAATTGTTGACTTGATGCACGGCAACCTGACGCTGACACCGGCAACGGTAGCGCTGGTCTGTATCAATATCGCCGTGTTTGCTGTGATGCTGTTTCACGGTGGCGGGTTCTGGCATTCGCCGAATGATGTGCAGCTGGCGTGGGGCGCGGGTTTTGGCCCCGCTACCAAGGATGGTCAATGGTGGCGGCTGGGCTCGGCGATGTTTCTGCATTTTGGCCTGGTGCATCTGGTGATGAACATGGTGGCGCTGTTCGAGGCCGGGCGGCTGGTCGAGCGCTTGTATGGCACGTTACGGTTCGCTGGTGTTTACGCCGTCAGCGGACTCACCGGCAATCTGTTATCGCTGATTGTCCAGGGCGATCAGGCGGTTTCCGGCGGTGCCTCGGGTGCAGTATTCGGCGTTTATGGCGCACTGCTCGCGTGCTTGTGGCGTGAGCGTCGTCAAGTGGCGCCGGTGGAGTTCCGATGGATTTTTGGCGGGGCTGCGGTGTTTGCAGCGGCGACTATTTCACTGGGATTATTCGTTACCGGCATCGACAATGCCGCACACATCGGCGGCCTGCTATCAGGCGCGTTGATCGGCGTAGTGTTAGCGCGCCCCTTATCCGCTGGCAGCCCGAACAGCAGGCGCAACCGCTGGGCGGCTTTTGGTGTACACGCGCTGGTGGTGATCGCGCTGTTACGCTTGATACCCGCGCCGAGCTATAGCTGGCAGGAAGAGCAGCACGCACGCGAAGAAATTCGCCATTTTCTGGATGAAGACAAGCGCATCATGGAGCGCTGGCAAATCATTATCAACAAGACGCGACAGCTGGGGGCGTCGTTTGATCAGTTAGCCGGGCAAATCGAAGCCGATGTCGCAAACGAATACCGGCAAAATTTTGAGCAGCTTTCCGCGCTGCCGCTGGATCCCGCAGCGCCCTCCACAACGACAGTTGAGGTGTTACGAAAATATGCGCAACTAAGAGGCGATGCTTCGCAATTGCTGGCCGAAGCGTTGCGCGACAATGATCCGGTGCGTATCCGTGAAGCGCTTGAATTGGCTCGCCGTGCGCCGTTCGTCGCGCGTGGCCTTGAGCCGCCGCCTGCCTCAGCGCGAGGCGTGCTGGGGCCCTATATGACCCAACCGCAACTTAACCTTGCCCAGCCGCCGGAAAAATCATTCGGATCGCCCCTACTGCGCCAGCAAAGCGATACGCAACGCTAATGCGATTTAAAATAGTTAATTAAAACAATAGTTTACGAATGCCTTCGTCATCTGTTTCATTCGCGTTCCAGTGGCATAATAATCGCTTGATTGCAGCGAATACCTCAGGAGTTCCATCATGCTCAAAGACACGCTGAATACGCTACTGCCCATCGCGGGCTGGCCTGAGAGCCGCGCCAGTGAAGTCGAGATCACTGGTAGTCTTGATCCCATTTTACCGACGCCGTTTCGCATCACCGAAACCGCTACTGCGTCGCTTGCCGCATTGGGTTTGGCGGTTAACGATCTGTGGGAATTGCGCACCGGGCGCCGACAGAAAATCGCCGTCGATACGCGGCAGTCGACAGCCTCGCTGCGCAGCGGCCACTATTTGAATATGGAAGGCGCTGCGGTGTCACACGCGCGTCATTCGATCATGGGCACTTATCCGGCGAAGCATGGCCGTTGGAGTTATATCCATGGCAATTTTCCGAATCATCGTGCCGCCGCGCTCAAAGTGCTGGGTGTTCCGGAAGACCGCGAAGCGGTGCAAAAAGCGGTAGCACAGTGGGATGCACTTGAACTTGAAGATGCGGTCATCGCTGCCGGTGGCGCGGGTGGCATGGTGCGTACGATGGACGAGTGGGCGCAGCTCCCGCAGGGCATTGCCATCGCGGGCCTGCCGTTGATGGAGATCGTCAAGATCGGTGATAGCCCGGCGGAACCGCTGTTACCCCAAGGCGAACGGCCTTTGTCGGGCATCCGCGTGCTGGATCTGACGCGCGTGATTGCCGGGCCAACCTGCGGGCGCACACTGGCCGAACACGGAGCGGAGGTGATGAAAATCACCGCAGCGCATTTGCCCAGCCTGGGCCGTCAGGAATACGATACCGGCCACGGCAAGCTTTCCGCCCAGCTCGATTTGCGCGAGGCGAAGGACGTGGAAATTTTGCGCGGGCTGGTACGCAAGGCCGATGTGTTCTCACAAGGGTATCGGCCCGGTACGCTCGGAGGCCGGGGTTTCACACCCGAAGCACTGGCGCAATTGCGACCAGGCATCGTGGTGGTTTCGCTATGTGCATTCAGTCATGCGGGTCCGTGGGCGTCGCGCCGCGGCTTCGATACCGTGATTCAGACTGTCAGTGGTATGACGCATCGGCAAGGTGAGGTATTCCCTGGTGCTGCGCCCGGCCCGCAGTTCTATCCGGTGTCGGCGATTGATTTTCTGACCGGCTATCTGATGGCGTTCGGTGCGATGGTCGCGCTCAAGCGCCGCGCACTGAAAGGCGGCAGTTGGATGGTGCGCATTTCGCTGGCGCAGGTGGGGCGCTGGCTGGTGGAACGCGGGCAGGTGCCAGAGGCCGAACTCAAAGACGTGGCGAAGGAATTTACCCCGGCAGAGCTTGAGCACTGGTCAATGATCAGCAACACGCCCGTAGGTCGCTTGCGCCATCTGGGGCCGGTTATTCGTCTTTCGGAAACGCCACCGCGGTGGGACAAGCCGACTGTGCCGCTGGGCTACCATCAGCCGGTGTGGCCTGTGTAAAACTTCACTGAGTACGTCGCTACCGCTTAAAGCGGCAGGCGCCGTGCACCATCGTAGCGGGCTTGCCAGTATGAATTCGTGATATCCACGATTTCTACGGTTTTGCCACGGCTGGGTGCGTGGATGAAGCGGTTTTCACCGATGTAGATGCCGACGTGCGATGCAGTGGCGCGCATGGTATTGAAGAACACCAGATCGCCAACTTGTAACTCGTCGCGGGCGACTACGATGCCTTGCCGAATCTGCTCAAACGATGAGCGCGGGAGTACCAATCCAGCCGCCTGCCGGAATACGTATTGCACAAAACCGCTGCAATCGAACCCGGCTTCTGGCGTAGCGCCGCCAAAGCGATAGGGGATGCCCATGAAGCCCATCGCGTTCAGCACCAGATTTTGTGCGCCTTCAAAAACGCTGTTGACGCTGGTGGAGATGCTGTTGGCCAAGCGTGCGCCCAACTCGGGACGTGCATTGTCGTCATCTGCGTACGCTGGCGCACCGCCGCTCAGCACACAAGATAATAAAATGACAAAACGTATTTTCATACACTCAGTTTACTGGCTAATGCCATGATTGTAAACGGGAATTTACTCAAAAATATACTTTAATAAGCCGTGATAACTCACTGATTTAAAATGGTTTTACGCTATTTCAATGCCGCCTTATACGCGTCAGCGTCAAAGCCGAGCAAAATTGACTTGCCGGTTTCCAACACGGGCCGTTTGATGGCGCTGGGGAATTCGCACATTAACGCGGCGGCCTTGGCGTCGTCCAGGCCCTCGCGGCGTGCTGCGGGCAAATCTCGGAAGGTCTTGCCCTTGGTGTTGAGCACGCGTTCGCGACCAGCCTGTTTGATCCATGCCTTAACTTTGGCTTCGGGTGCTCCGAGCTTTTTGTAGTCGTGCAGGGTATAGGCGATGCCATTGCCTTCGAGCCACGCGAAGGCTTTCTTCATGGTACTTCAGTTCTTGATGCCGTAGATCATGATCATGGCGGTTCCTCGTGAGGGTTATGCAGTCAAAAATTCTTTCACAGCCTGAATCTGATCCGAAGCCATCAGCATCGGCGCATGTCCGACGCCTGCAAACTCTACCAGCCGCGCCTTCGGGCCGCGCTGCGTCATGGCAAGTGCGGTGTCTTTCAGCAGCAAATCGGAATCGGCACCACGTAGCAACAGCGTTGGGCAGGTGATGCGGTCATAATAAGGCCACATTTCAATATCCACATGCGGCTCTTTTTGAAACGGTGCGGCGATGCCCGGATCGTAGTTCATGGTCCACAGCCCTTCAGCGTTTTGTTTGGCGTTATGGCGGGTGAGATGTTCCCATTGTGCATCGGTCAGCGGGCCGAAGGGCGCTGACACAAAGCGCACGTAAGCTATTGTTTCTTCAATAGTTTTAAACGCGGGCGCTTTGCCCACATATTTGCCGATGCGCTCCAGCGATTCTTTCGGTATCAGCGTGCCGACATCATTGAGCACCAGTTTGCGTATGGGTGTTTGTGGCAGGCAACTGAGCACCATGCCAATCATGCCGCCCATTGAGGTGCCTACCCACAGTATTTCTCGTGCGCTTTCGTTGTCAGCACCAGCCGTCACCCGCGCCAGCAATGTTGTGATGTCTGCTGTGTATTGCGCCAGGCCGTATTGCTGCTTGTCGAGCAACCAGCTGCTCTTGCCGCGCCCGACGATATCCGGGCACACCACGCGAAAATCGTTTTCAAGGTTGCGCGCCAGATCATCAAAATCGCGGCAGTTACGAGTAAGACCATGCACGCAAACCACGATGCGTGGGTTGTCACGTGCGCCCCACTCGGTGTAGTGCATATTGTGCAGGCCGGTGGGGCTGATACATTGGACGTGGTTTTCTTGCATGATGATTCCTCGCGATGGTTGGTGCTGAATCTACGACGAGCAGCTGACTTCAATGCCCCTGGCCCAATCGGGCGGTGGCGCGGCGTAGGCTTCGTGTTCGGGCTGTTCGTCAAAGGGACGTTGTAATAGCTGGAGCAGTCGGTCGATTTCGGAAAAGTCACGGTGTTTTTCGGCTTGTTCGATGGCGACTTGCGCAAGGTGATTGCGCAGCACGTATTTCGGATTGACGCGGTTCATGCGGGCGCGGCGGTTTTCATTCACGCTGGATTCTGACGCAAGCCTGGCCGCATAGCGTGCGGCCCAGGCGTCGAAAGCGGGGCGGTTCACCATCATGTCGCGCAGCAGGTTGTTGCTGTCGCCGGGCGTGGTGTCAAAAGTAGCAAGCGCGCGGAAGAAAACTGTAAAGTCGGTGCCGTGCTCGGCCAGCAACGCGAGTAAATCGGCTGCGAGTGTGTCGTCACCGTCCATCGCTTGTGCAAGCCCCAGCTTCGCGCGCATCTGCGACGCATGGGCTTCGAGGTATGCACCTTCGTACTTCGCCAGCGCAGTATTGCACTTTTCCGCGTCGATCAGTGGCGTTAACGCCTGCGCCAGACGCGAGCAATTCCACAGGCCGATATACGGCTGATTTTCATAGGCATAACGGCCTTGATCGTCAGAGTGATTGCAGATGTGGCCGGGGTTAAAGGCTTCCATGAAACCGAACGGGCCGTAGTCGAGGGTGAGACCCAATATTGACATATTGTCGGTGTTCATCACGCCGTGGCAAAACCCCACGGCCTGCCACTGAGCGATCAGGCGCGCAGTGCGCTCGGTGACTTCGGTGAGGAATTTTTCGTAAGCATCGGGCATGCCCGCATGCTGCGGAAAATATTCTTCGATCACATGGTCGGCCAGTTGCCTGAGGTATTCATGCTCACGCCGCGCGTAAAACACTTCAAACGAACCAAAGCGCACATGTGAAGGGGCGAGGCGCAGCAGCACAGCTGCGGTCTCGGGCGTTTCGCGGTAGACGGTTTCATCAGCACCCGCAATGCCCAGTGCGCGCGTGGTGGGTATGCCTAACGCATGCATCGCCTCTGAACACAAATATTCGCGAATGGTTGAGCGCAGCACAGCGCGCCCGTCGGCCCTGCGCGAAAACGGTGTTTCGCCTGCGCCTTTGAGTTGCAGCGTCCAGCGCTCACGTTTGCTGTTGATGATTTCGCCGAGGAGTATCGCGCGGCCATCGCCGAGCTGTGGTACGAATGTGCCGAACTGATGGCCAGCGTAATTCATCGCCAGTGGCTCCGCGCCGTGTGGCACCAGGTTGCCGGCGAGCAGGTTGAGAAAACGCTCACTGCGTATTTCAGCCGCGTCAAGATCAAGCAACGCAGCGGCATCGTTGCACACACTCACCAGATACGGCGCTGTCAGCGGCGTTGGCTCAAGCCTGCGATAAAACGCTGGCGGCAGACGCGCATAGCGGTTATCGAAGGTCAGTGAGTCCAGCGTAGGCATTGTATTGTAAGTATTTGTTTTTATTGAATATTATTATTGAGGCTTAACGTGTCACTGCGACGTATTCATCATCACCCTGATGCTCGCGCTCAAATTTCAGAAAATCATAGTAACCGCATTGCGCGCCGTACGGATACGCGCGACACGGATGCGGGCGCGCCTCATACACCGTGCAGCGCCGCGCTTCGCGGTCGAAGAACACGCACATTGAGGTGTAGTGTTCATCTTTGTGATGACGCAGCACCACTTTGCCTCCGTCTACTTTGGTGTAGCGTTTCTCGGCAACCTCTGGCTTGATGTCCAGATGCTTGGCCAGGCGCTTGATATCGTGTTGCGACACTTCAATGTGTTCATAGCTGCAACAGTAGCCGGGGCATTTGCTGCAATCGTAACGGTTCTTCATGCGAATCCCTTATTTTGAAGAGCGAGATTGTCCGACAATTCGCCCTGCTGCGCTATCCATAAGATAGGTGCCCAGCGCCGCCCAATCGCGCTCGCCGTAGCCATGGGCAATGGCTTCCTGATGGTGCTGCCGTATCAGTTCTGCCATCGGCAGCGGCACATTCAGATAGTCCGCGGTTTGCAGCGCGAGTTCCACGTCTTTCATACCCAGCCTCAGTGTGAAGGTGGGATCAGCCGGATTGTCCAGCATCCACTGACCGTAGTTTTTGTGCGAGTTTGAGTTCATCGCCGTACTGGTAACGATATCGTAAAACACCTGAGGATCGACACCAGCTTTTTCAGCCAGTGCCAGCGCCTCACCAAAGCCGTCAATAATCGACGCCAGCAAAAAATTGCGCGCGACTTTAACCGCGTTTGCCCTGGGCGCCTCGGCGGCCACATTAAACCAGCGGCGGCCCAACACGTTAAATAGCGGCTCGCATCGTGCGATGGCTGCTGGCGCGCCCGCCGCAACAATATCCAGCGCACCGCGCGCCGCAAATTCCGGGCGGCCGAATACGGGTGCGGATACATACATTGAGCCGTGTTGCAGATGCAAGCGGTCAAGCAGTTCACCCATACGCAAACTGACTGATGCCATGTTCAGATGCACGGTAGCGGCAGGCATTTTTTGCGTGAGGTCAGTGCTAATCCACACTGCTTGGACAGCCGCATCGTCTGCCAGCATGCTGATCACCACGTCATTCGCCAACACCTGATGGGGTGCTTCGGCAACCACAGCGCCGCGTGGCATGAATGCGTCTGCCCCTGCGCGCGTGCGATTCCAAACCGTCAGTTGATGGCCACTATCGATCAAGCGCGACACCATGCCGCGCCCCATTTGCCCCAAGCCGATAAATCCGATTTTCATCTGGTGTGCATCCCGGTGAGCCATTGCCAGCGCTGATTGTGCCGTGAACCCGTGCCCAGCGGTAGCCTGCGTTACAATGCGCGCCTTGCGTTTTTGCGGAGGAGAGGCCATGAAAAAATGCTGTGTCATTCTGTGCGCGGCCCTGTTGCCAGTGCTGACGGCGGGGCATGCTGTTGCGCAAACGGCTGCCGGGGCAACGCAGGCGTACCCTAACCACAGCATACGCATTGTGTTGCCGTGGCCTGCGGGCGGCATTACCGATGTCATCATGCGCGCGGTGAACATACACTTGACCGAAGTGTTCAATCAGCAACTGGTGATCGATAACCGGCCTGGCGCAGGCGGCACGTTGGGTTCGGCAATCGTTGCCAAAGCGCCTGCGGATGGCTACACCTTGTTGATGCACGATATTGCCAGCCATTGCATATCGGCATCGCTGTATGGCAGCAAGCTCAATTACGATCCGCTCAAGGATTTTCAGCCGATCATGATGGTGGCCGGTTCGCCGATGGTGCTGGTGGCGAACCCCGCGCCACAAGTGCGCACGTTGCCGCAACTGATCAAGCTGGCGAAATCGCGGCCGGGGCAATTGAATTACGCTTCGTCGGGCGCGGGCTCAATCACGCATCTGGCCGCGGTGCGCATGCAAAAATTGGGTGGCATTGATCTGCAGCATGTGCCATTCAAAGGCAGCATACCGGCGGCGTCGTCGGTGATGAATGGCGAGACCTTCATGTCGTTTTCCACGATCCCCGCTTCGCTGCCGCACGCCAAAACCGGACGGCTGGTGATGGTAGCTCAGTCGTTCGCTAAACGCGCTGCGCAGATACCAGATGTACCGACAATCGCTGAAACCCTCGGCGATTTTGATCTGGGCTTGCTATCGGGATTGTGGGCGCCGTCGGGCACGCCACGTGCTGTCATCGATAGATTGCACGCCGAAATCATGCGCGCGGTAGAGCAACCCAAAGTGAAAGACCTGCTGGCTGCAAATGCCGCGGTCCCAGGACGCATGAATCCGCAGGAATTTACCGAATATCTCGCGCGTGAGACACGCGGCTGGGGCGAAATTGTGCGCAGTTCAGGTGTAAAAGTTGAATAACGACAGTGGATTAACGGGAGAAAATTGAAATGGATTTAGGCATCAAAGGCAGGGCAGCAATCGTTACGGGCGCTACCCGCGGCATCGGGCGCGAAACTGCGCGGCAGTTTCTTGAAGAAGGCGCACGCGTGATGATCTGTGGCCGCAATGCTGCAACGCTCGAAAAGGCGCGTGCCGAATTGGCCAAACAGACTGGTGGCGAAGTGCACGCCATCGTCGCCGACATGACCCGCGAAGCCGACATCGCGAAGCTTGTCGATGCCGCAAAACAAAAATTCGGCACCGTGGATATTCTGATCAACAACGCAGGGCAAATGTATTCCGGGCGCTTTGCAGCGATGACCGATGCGGGGTTGAAAGAACAGTTCGAGACCAAAATTTTTGGTTTTCTGCGCGCGATACGTCTTGTGTACCCCATCATGAAAGCGCAAAAGTGGGGCCGTATCATCAACATCATCGGCGGCGCGGGCAAAGAGCCCGATCCTTACATGTTTGGCAGTGGCATCACCAACAGCGGCCTGCTCAACATCACCAAATCGCTATCGACAGAATTTGGCGAAGACAACGTGCTGGTCAATGCCATCTGCCCTGGCTGGGTAGCTACCAATCTGTGGGAGCGTAATGCAGAGGGCCTCAAAGCAGACTTGCAGGTGAAAACCGAAGAAGAAGCGCGCCGCCTCGCCGCGCGAAAAAATTCGCTGAATCGCTTCGGCAAGCCCGAAGAATTGGCAAACGCGATCGTGTTTTTGTGCTCGGAGCGGTCGAGCTACATTACTGGTGTGTCGCTGAATCTGGATGGCGGGCGGTTGAAGGGGTTATGGTAAGTTAATTTCATAACCTTTTGTTTTTAAAAGCTAATGCATACTGTTTGTGTATTCTGCGGTTCAGCCTCTGGCATTGATCCACAGTATGCCGAGGCTGCGCGTGTGGCAGTGCGGCTGCTGGTGCAAAAGGGTTGCCGCATCGTCTATGGCGGCGGCAAGGTGGGGTTGATGGGTGTCGTGGCAGAGACGGCGATGGCTGCTGGCGGTTACGTTGTTGGCATTGCGCCAAAGTTGCTGGTGGAAAAAGAAGTCATGCATCGCGGGCTTAGCTAGCTGCATGTGGTTGAAACCATCCACGAGCGCAAGGTGATGATGACGGGTCTTGCGGATGCATTTCTGATTTTGCCCGGTGGTTACGGCACGCTGGATGAGTTATTCGAGGTGCTGACGTTGCAGCAACTTAAGGTTCACGACAAACCGTGTGGGCTGCTGAACGTGGATGGCTTTTTTGATTCGCTGATGACGTTTCTTGATCACGCCACTGAAAGCGGGTTTTTGCAGCGGGCGTATCGACAGATGCTTTCAGTGCACGCCGATCCTCAGGCCTTGCTGCTGAAAATCGGGGTACGGTAGCGTCAGCATTACACCAGCGTCGGCTTCTTTTTCTTCCCCGCCTTGATTTCCTTTTCTTCTTCGAGCACCGCTGTGTATTGACGCACTGCGTTCGATACCGCAGGCCAGCCCGCGTAGTGGCCAACTTGTATCATCACTTCGCAGATTTCCTTGTGGGTGATGCCGATGTGTTTGGCGCTGCGGTAGTGTGAGAAATTGCCAGTGGGCCGCGCCATGGCAATGTTGGCGGCTAGGGTTACCAACTGGCGGTCGCGCAGGCTCAGGCCTTTGCGCGCCCACACGTCGCCGAACAAATGGCCTACCGACATTTCGTACAAATCAGGATACAGTGCTTTCTGATCCAGCATCAGTTCTTCGCGCCCCATCTTTTTCAGCAGGGCCATACCGCGTTGGCGGCGTTTTTTGTAATCGCTCATGGTGACTCCTTGGTGGTGGCGGTGGGTTGGGGAATTGCAAATCGATAGTGGCATTCTGCTAAGATTATCGTCAAGCCATATCCGGCTGTGCGGAGTAGTCAATGCGAACATTGTGTGGTGTGCTGTGGTGCGGTTTCGCGGCGGTCGCGCAGGCGCAGGCGCCGCGTGGGTCAGCGGATGCGGCGGGTTTTCCCAATCGGCCGATGCGCCTGGTGGTGCCCAGCGCGCCAGGCGGCGGCACGGATATTGTGGCGCGTCTCATCGGCCAAGGGTTGACGGATGCCTGGGGGCAAACCGTGGTGGTGGACAATCGCGGCGGCGCGGGCGGCATTCCGGCGGTTACGCTGGTGGCCAAAGGCTCTGCAGCAGACGGCTATACCGCACTGGTGGGCAGTAATGGACATCTGTCGTTTGCCCCGGCGATTTACCCCAAGCTTGGGTTTGATCCGCGCACGGATCTGGCACCGAGTTCGCTGGTGGCGAATCAAACGTTTGTGGTGGCCGTTGCGCAGTCGCTACCAGCGGCGAATATGCAGGAGTTCATTGCGCTGGCGAAAAAAAGCCCGGGCAAGCTGAGTTACGGCTCTGGCGGCGTGGGCTCCGCGTCGCATCTGGGGACGGAGATGTTGCGTATTGCCGGCGGTTTTAACCTGTTGCACGTGCCGTATAAGGGCACCGGGCCGGGCATGGCCGCCATAATGGGCGGCGAAATCCAGATTTTGCTGGTGGGGCTGGCGACGGTGTTGCCGCATGTCAACGCCAAAAGCGACAAACTCAAGGTATTCGCGGTGACCAGCGCCAAACGGTCAGCGGCGGCACCGGATATCCCTACCGTCGCGGAATCCGGCCTGCCGGGCTATGAATTCGACGTTTGGTACGGGATGGTATTCCCCGGTGGCACGCCGCGCGGCATTGTGGGCAAAGCCAGCACCGAAATCGTGCGATTACTGAAGACACCTGCGCTTCGTGAGCGATTTTCGGCCGCCGGGCTGGAACCGCTGGGCAATACGCCGGAGGAATTTGCGGCGCAAATCCGCAGCGAAATCCCGAAATGGCTGGCGGTGGCGCGTGCGGCCAAAATTAATGTGGATTAATGCCGCTTTATTCTCGAAATTGTTTGATTTTCTAATGGAAAATCGCTACCGTATTCTTTTGAAAGCCTTGTAATTCCGGGTATTTGACACTATTTACCGATAGCAATAACAATTCACTCAGCACGGAGCCATTATGACTACTGAAGCGCAAGTCGCAGAAGCACAAATTTCCAAAGACAAGATCAAGGGCGATCTGAAAACCGTTCTTTCCGATATGGACGAATACCTGCGCGCCACCGCCAGCCAAACCGGCGAAAAAATCGGCGTGATTCGCGAGCGGCTGCAAGAGCATATGCACAAAGCCAAAGATCGCCTTGCCGACACTAAAGAAATCGTCGTCGACAAAGCTAAAGAAGGCGCGCGCGCAACCGATGAATATGTGCGTGACAATCCCTGGCACGCCGTGGGCATTGCCGCCGGCGCGGGGCTGATCGTTGGCATGCTCATCGGCCGGCGTTAGAAAGCGCGGTCTGGATGGAATCTCCCGCGCGCGAACGCGAAGCGCCTGCATCGGAAGGTGAGCAAAGCGGCGGCTTTTTACGGTCGCTGCGTACCTTGCTGGCAAGCCTTTTGCTCGCGGCGCGCACGCGCGGCGAACTGCTGCAGGTTGAGCTTGAAGAAGAGAAGCAGCGTGTTGCAGGCATAGCAGCATTTGCTGTAGCGGCGGCGGTGTTTCTGGCGCTGTCGGTGGTGGTGCTGACGTTCTTTCTGATGTTGCTGTTTTGGGATACCCATCGTGTTATGGCAGCGGGATTAATTGCGGCGGCCTATGCGTTGATTGGCATCGGTTGCGCGCTGGTAGCGCGCAATCGTGCAAGCGTGAAATCAAAGTTGTTCGCGGCCAGCCTTGCAGAGTTAGGCAAGGACAGTGCGCGGTTGCAGTCCTGATATGTCCACGGCGCAACACATAGCCCTCGCGCTGCGCAAGGAACGGTTGCTCGGGCGTATCGACGTGCAGCGCAACCAACTGGCTGCCTATGGCGTGCACCTTGTAAAGCCGTTCGCCGCAGCCGATAAGGTGATTGAGGCTGGGCGTTACGTGAAGCAGCACCCGTGGATTGCCGGTGTGGCTGCTTTTTCATTGGTGGTACTGGGTCGCCGAAACCTGATACGCTGGGCTGGACGGGGCTGGACCGTATGGCGTGGCTGGCGTGCAGCCAGCGGGTGGTTGCGCAAATCCGGATATTAGGCTTAAATAAATAACTGAATAAAAACAAATACTTAAGAAACCAATGGCACGGTTAGGCGACATCGGCAAGCGCACAGTTAAAGTCTTTAACGGTATGCAGGATCTCACCACGCGCGAAAAACGCCGCCTGGTGACCGAGATGAGCCAGGTGCGTGGCTTGATGCCGTTGCTGATGAAACCGCGCAATAAGCAAAAGTGGTCGCGTGAAGACAAGGCGCTGCTGTCGCAGCATATGCGGCGCATCTCCGCGCTGAGCCCGTACCTGGTGATACTGGTCATGCCCGGCGGTTTTTTTGCACTACCAGCGCTGGCGTGGTGGCTGGATCGCCGCCGCTTGCGTGATCGCGCGCCGGCTGCGGGGGCGTAGCAGACACAAGCTGCGGGAGAATGCTGAATGATGATCTGGTGGATCGTGTTGCTGGCGGTCGCGGTGATCGCCGTGTGTATCTGGACCATTCGTCGTCAGGCCGCAGCGCGCGAGGCCGCCAGCGCCGAGCGCATGAAGGCATTCATGGAGCAGGCGCGTGGTATTGCTCCAGCAAAACCAGCAGCGGGATCCGTGTCCGCATCGTCGTCTGCGCCTGCACTTGCAGTCGTTCCCACCACCCAGCGCAGTGCACCAGCGCGGCCCGTAGACGCATCCGGTTTCGCCGCGCGCGCCTCGCTGTTGAGCGCCGAGCAGGCAGCAGTTTATCAAACGTTAAAAAGCGCCTTGCCCGAATGCGAGTTGTTGCCGCATATGCGTTTGCAGGCATTCATACAGCCCGCTGAAAATTTGAGCGGCTTTGCGCGCGAGGCGCAGCAACGCCGTCTGGCTGATGCGGTGATTGATTTTCTGCTGTGCGACAAATCGTTAAAGCCACTCGCCGCCGTGCAGTGTGCTGTGCCGCCGGGTAAGCCCGCTGAAACAGCGGCATTCGCCGCCGCGTGCGTGACTGCCGCCGGATTGCGCTGGCTGGAGATTGCGCCTGCGGCGCTGCCTGAGCGTGAAACGTTACGTGCGCGCGTGCTGGGTGCATCGAGTAAGTTGCGCAGTCTTTAGTCCACTGTGCTGCTACAACAATGGGATATTTTCTGTCGCGTAATCGATAACTTCGGCGATATCGGCGTGAGCTGGCGGTTGGCGCGCCAGCTTGCAGGCGAACACGGCGCAACGGTACGGCTGTGGGTGGATAAGCCAGACGCGTTGCATGCCTTGTGCGCGCAGGCGGTGAGCGGCGTCACGGTGCATGCCTATGATGATGAAGCGCCGTTTACGCGGCCTGCAGATGTGGTGATCGAAGCGTTCGGTTGCGGTTTGCCGCCTGCTTACGTGAACGCAATGGTCGCGCGCGAAACCAGACCGCTGTGGATCATTCTCGAATACCTTAGCGCTGAACCTTGGGTGCGCGAGCATCACGGGCTGCCGTCGCCGCATCCGCAATTGAATCTGCCGCGCTACTTTTTTTTCCCCGGTTTTACTGAAGGCACGGGCAGCGTGCTGCGTGAACGCGACTTATTGCAGCGGCGTGATGCGTTTGATCAACCGGCAAAGCGTGCGTGGTGGGCGCGCTATGGTTTTGCCGATGCGCAGCAAGATGCGAATGCGTTGGCAGTTTCATTGTTTGCCTATCCGCACGCGCCATACCGCGCACTGCTGGCGGCTTGTGCGCAGAGCGCAGTACCGATAGTGATGGCGATCCCGGAAAGTCCGCTGGCACAGCAGGTGCGACATGAATTTCCATTGAGAAGCGGCAATCTTGAACTGCGCTTCATGCCGTTTGTGCCGCAAGCCGAATACGACGAATTGCTGTGGGCGTGTGATGCTAATTTCGTACGCGGCGAGGATTCTTTTGTGCGCGCACAATGGGCGGGCAAGCCATTTGTCTGGCACATTTATCCTCAGGAAGCGAACGCGCACGTGGTCAAATTGCAGGCGTTTTTACACGAATACTGCGCTGGCTTGTCCGCGCCAGCCGCCGATGGCGTGCGCGAGCTGTGGCTGGCTTGGAACAGTGTCGAAGGCGCACCACCGCTGGCGCAGGGCTGGCAAAACTTTGCGCAGACCCGCCAGACGCAGGTGCAGGGTTTGCAGCAATGGCAGGAGCGGCTGCTGAATATCGGCGATTTGTCAGTGAATTTGCTCAGGTTTTGCCAAGCGATTTCAGCCAAAAAATGATATAATTCAAGGCTTTCTACAACATTGACAGAGCAGGTACGAAATGAAAATAGCTCAGGAAATCCGGGCCGGTAACGTGATCATGGTGGGTAAAGACGCCATGGTGGTGCAAAAGGCCGAGTTCAGTAAATCGGGCCGCAACGCTTCAGTGGTCAAGATGAAACTTAAAAACCTGCTCACCGGTACCGGCACCGAAACCGTTTATCGTGCTGACGATAAATTCGACATGGTGGTGCTTGAGCGTAAAGAAGTTTCGTACTCGTATTTTGCCGAGCCGTCGTATGTGTTCATGGATGCCGAATTCAATCAGTTCGAAATCGACCAGGACAACATGGGCGACGCGCTGAATTATCTCGAAGAAGGCATGCCGTGCGAAGTGGTGCTCTACAACGAAGCGCCTATTTCGGTGGATATTCCGCAAACGCTGGTGCGAGAGATCATGTATACCGAACCGGCCGTGCGCGGCGATACATCGGGTAAGGTGATGAAACCCGCCAAATTGAAATCGGGTTATGAAATCCCGGTGCCACTGTTTTGCGCGACCGGCGACAAAATTGAAATTGACACCCGCACCGGCGAGTATCGCAGTCGTACCAAGGGTTAAGAAGAAGGTAAGCTCGGGCTGGGTTTCTGCCGCAGGATTGCGGCTGCACGGCAACCAGATTTTGGTTGCCGTTTGCTTTGGTTCAAAACTCTTTCCAGTTCCCTTCGCCGTGCGCTTCGGTTCTTGGTAGTGGCGGGCGGGTGGGGGCATGCACGCGCGGCGCGGCGCGTACGGTTGCAGGACGCAAGGGCGTGCGCAAGGGCGTGGATTGCGAGTTTTTACCAGCGACGGACGCCGCAGGTTTTGCGCCACTGCTGCTCGCGCGCTTGTCGTCGTCAAGTTTGAAGCGCGCTACGGCGGTGATCAATTCCTGCGCCTGATTCGATAGATTTTCTGCGGCGGCAGCGGATTGTTCCACCACGGCGGCATTTTGCTGCGTTACGCCAGACATTTGCAGCACCGCCCGATTCACTTGCTCAATACCAGAAAGTTGTTCGTTGCTGGCCAGCGCAATGCCGGAAATAATATCAGTGACGTTTTTCACGGCGGCGACGATCTCCTCCATGGTCGCCCCGGCGTTCTCCACCAGTTTGGCACCGGCATCCACTTGCAAAGTGGAGTTCTGAATCAGCCCGGAGATTTCCTTGGCGGCCTGTGCCGAGCGCTGCGCGAGACTACGCACTTCTGCCGCCACCACGGCAAAGCCACGACCCTGTTCACCGGCGCGCGCGGCTTCCACGGCTGCGTTGAGCGCGAGAATATTGGTTTGAAATGCGATGCTGTCGATTACACCAATAATATCGGCAATGCGGTGTGACGCATCGGAAATGCCCTGCATGGTGCCGACAACGCCACGCACTGCATTGCCGCCGCGCGACGCGACTTCAGAGGCATTGGTGGCGAGTTCATTGGCACGCACGGCGCTCTCAGCGTTTTGCTTAACCGTTACCGTGAGTTGCTCCATGCTGGAGGCGGTTTCTTCGAGCTGCGAGGCCTGCTGCTCGGCGCGATTCGACAGGTCCGAGCTGCCTTGCGCAATTTCACGCGATGCAAGCGCCACGTTTTCGGCAGAATGGCGGATGCTGCGCGCCTGACCGGTCAACGACAGACGCATTTTTTCCAGCGCTGTCAGCAACAGCCCCAGTTCGTCTTTTGAGGTGGCAATCACCGGATGCGTCAGATCGCCATCAGAAATGGCCTGCGACAGCCGCGATGCCGCTAACGTCGGGCGCGAGATCGAGCGGCTGATCCACACCGAGAACAAAACGCCGATCATCACAGCCAGTATGCCGGTGCCGATCAGCAAAGCCCGTGCAAAATCGGCCAGTTTTTTGGCCTCCTGCGATGAGGCTTCCATACGCTCAGTCTGGTAATTGACAATGCCATCAAGCGCGTTAAACAGGTTGTTTTGCGCAGGCCGCAAATCCTGCTGAATCGCCTGGCTCATTTCCCAATCCTGATTCTGCAATGCCATGGTGACTACTTTTTTTCTGGCGATTGCGTAGCGGGTATAGGCGTTCAGCGCTTTTGCAATAACTTGCGCGCCCTCGTCCGTGGTCAGATTGGCTTTAAGCGCTTCAAAATTCTTGTTGATGATTTTTTCAGAACCTTCCAGCCGCGCAACATCGGCACGGCGCTTGTCGGGTTCACCGCCGCTGAGGTTGTATACCGCACGCGCGACTTCGTTGACGGTTTCGCGGATGTCCACGGTA
>CANKUB010000059.1 GCA_947486575.1 Betaproteobacteria bacterium
AGAGGAGTTGAAAGCAGCGGTGAGATCACACCTGCACCGTCGCCAACGGCAGCCCGATGTGATCAAGCGTTTCTTCCACGGCGAGCACGTCCGGTATGCCGCTTGATTCCCTGTGTAGGTCATATTTTCGTAGCGGAGTAATAAGTCACAGTTGCGGCGAGCACCCAAGTAAACTCGTCACTATTTGTTTTTAAAAGAAGTTATATTACCCCTATAGGCGTTACACGGCGCGGCGGACGGCCAAGCTGCTGCGTCAACGAGACAACAATCGC
Source organism: Betaproteobacteria bacterium (assembly GCA_947486575.1). GTDB lineage: Bacteria > Pseudomonadota > Gammaproteobacteria > Burkholderiales > SG8-41 > UBA5216. Next base: position 273 of record CANKUB010000059.1, read on the forward strand.
GTTACTTCACGGGTACGCTCACCAGCCCCTTGAACACAAACTTCTGCGCGCGTTTGCCATCCTGCACTTCTGTCGTATACAGATTGCCTTTGCTATCCACGTTCATGTGGTGCAACACATAAAACTCGCCAGGCGCTACACCAAGCCTGCCGAATGAATCCAGCGGCTCCAGCGTTTTGCGATCGAGAATCCAGATGCGCGCCGGACTGCGGCTGGCGACATACAAAAAGCGTTGATCCGCGTCGTGCGAGAAAGCCGTGCTCGCCACGGTTTGCCCGTTGCCGCAATGCGGTGCTTCGCACCAGCGATCCACAAACGTCTGTGCAACAAACTTGCCCTCAAGCGTGAACACCTGCACGCGTTTGCCGCCACGATCGGATACATACACCAAACCATCGTTCGACACGCGCGCTGCATGCACCGGCATTACAAAATTGTCCGGGCCCGGGCCGCTTTCTTCTTTGGCGGGGATGCGATCATCTTCGGCAATTTTTGCTTTGGCGGGCACTTTGTCCTGCGGCGGCTTGCCGAACGCACCCCACATGCGCTTGAACGCGCCAGTGTCCGCGTCGAACACAATGATGCGCCGGTTGCCGTAGCCGTCGGCCACGAACAACTCGTTGGTTTTGGCATAGACAAAAGTATCCGCAGCCTGATTCACGTTATGCGTATCGTTGTTACCCGTGCTCGCGCCCTTGCGTCCGATCTGCATCACAAACTTGCCGGCCTTCGCGAACTTCAGCAGGTGATGATCAGTCTTGCCATTGCCGCCGATCCACACAAAGCCCTTGGGATCAACGTAAATGCCGCGCTCGGACTCCACCCAATCAAAACCTTCACCCGGCCCGCCCCAGCCTTGCACAAAGTTGCCCCCCTCATCAAATTCCAGCACGGGCGGCGCCGCCATCGCACGCGCTTTTTGATCGCTGCGTATGGTTGTCGGACGCTGCAATATCCATGCGTGTCCGCGTTCATCGATGGATACACTCGACACTTGGCCGAATACCCATTTCGCAGGCAGCCTGGGCCACGCGGGGTCGGGTTCAAAACGCGGAACTTCACGCGTGGCCGGGCGTGTTTGCGCGACGGCGGAACTGATCGTCCCATCGTGCATGAACATCGCAACGCCCGTTAAAACGGCAAGCGCTAAACCTGCTGTGACTACGCCTTTCATCGCCCATGGCTCCTCATTCGCGTCAATCCTGCCGCAACCCTAACTGTTTAATTATTTTGGAATATTTTTCCACGTTCGCTTTGATGACGTTGGCGAACTCGGCGGGCGCCGTGCTTGTTGGCTCAATGCCTTGGCTGTAAAACCGCTCACGCACGTCGGGCTGCGCGACGATGATTTTCAATTCGTTCGCCAGTTTGTTGACGATGACAGACGGCGTGTTGGCTGGCGCGACCACGCCGTACCATTGTTCGGCTTCGTAGCCTTTGACACTTTCGGCTATCGTCGGCAGATTTGGTAGCCGCGTGTAGCGCTTGGTGGAACCCACACCCAGCATGCGCAGCCTGCCTGTTTCGACATGCGGCAGCGCAAGCCCGATGGTTGAAAACGCAAACTGCAATTGCCCCGACAACAAATCCGATACACCCTGCGCGCCTCCTTTATACGGCACATGCAATGTTTTGATGCCCGCCATCTGATCAAAAATTTCCGCTGCGAGATGCGTGCCTGTGCCAGTGCCCGACGAAAAATAATTCAGTTCGCCGGGCCGTGCTTTCGCCAGTGCGATAAATTCCCGCGTGGATTTTGCGGGCAGCGACGCATGAATCACCAGCGCCAGCGGCGCCGATGCCACCATCGTCACCGGTGCGTAATCGCGCACAAAATCATACGGCGGACGTGACAGCGACGTCATGCTGATCGCCTGCGTCGTCACCGACGACATCAGCAACGTGTAACCATCAGGCGCGGCCTTGGCCACAAACTCCGCGCCGATATTGCCTGCGGCGCCGAGCCGGTTGTCGATGAGTATCTGCCTGCCCCAGCTTTCAGTGAGCTTTTGACCGAGAATGCGGCCCACCACATCCAGCGCGCCACCTGCAGCAAACGGCACCACGAGGCGGATGGGTTTTTCGGGGTACACCGTTTGCGCGCGCGCGGCGAACGACGTTAACGTGGCGGCAATCAGCGTGACAACGTGCAGCAACGCTATGGTTTTAATACGCATGAATTGATTATAGTCCTCGTTCATTGACCTTATGCGCAAATCAAAATAGCATTGTGTCCATGAAAAAAACCGTCTATTACTTCCATTCTCTATCATCGCCGTGGGCCTACATGGGCTGGCCGAAATTCAAGTCATTGATCGACAAACACAACCTCCACGTGATCGTGCGTCCGACACGCATCGTGCCGCCCAACGGCGGCATACCGTTACTCAGCCGCCCCGATGCACGGCGGCACTACCATGAGGTCGAACTCGACCGCTGGCGCAAACGGCTCAACATGCCACTGGTGCTGCGCCCCAAACATTATCCGACGCAAAACGAATTCTGCGCGCGCATGGTGATCGCCGCCGACCAGCTCGGCTGGGGTCAGGACAAAGTGCTCGCGCTAAGCCACGCGCTTCTGCACACGTTGTGGAGCGAAGAAAAAGATGTGATGGATGCCGCCGTGCGCGTTGCCACCGCCAACGCGCTGGGCCTCGACGGTGCAAAGCTGCTGTCGATGCAGGACACGCCGGACATCATGGCCGCTTGGAAGTCGAGCGAGCAGGAGGCGCAGGCGCGCGGCATCTTCGGTACGCCGACGTGGGTTTACGACGACGTGCTTTTCTGGGGCCAGGACCGGCTGGATTTTCTGGATGAGGCGCTGTCGCGGTAGCTACCTCTGGTACACGCTACATCCGGTACTGATCCAGTTTTTTCTCGTCCAGCGTCACGCCTAATCCGGGGCCGGTGGGCAACGGAATACTGCCGGACGATATATCCAGCCGCGTGGTTGTCACGGTGTCTTTCACCTTGAGCGGCCCCACGCATTCAAGCCCGGGCAATACGTTGCGCGAGGTGGCAGCGAGCATGATTTCCGCAATCGTGCTGGGATCAAGCCCGAAGCCATGCCCTACCACCACCGGCAGGCCCGCAGCCTCGGCCGTGGCCAGCATGCGTGAGGCGCGTAAAATGCCGCCCGCCTGCTTGATGCCAAATTTTACGTAGTCGGCTGCACCGGCTTTTATCACTGCGACCAGACTGGCGTGATCGCTTACCGACTCGTCAGCCATCACCGGGATGCCACCTTCGCGGCGCACGCGCGCCATGCCTTCCAGATCACGCAGATGCGCAGGTTGTTCAAACAACTGTAAGTCGTATTTTTTGACCAGCTGGCAGAGTTTCAGCGACGTATCGGCGTCGTACTGCAAATTAGCATCAATGCGCAGCTTCATCGCGCTGCCCACGGCATCACGCACAGCGGCCACACGATCGTGATCTTTTTCGACACCGCTACCCACCTTGATCTTTGCCGAGCGAAAACCGGCTTTAAGCCAGCGCCGGGCATCAGCAGCGGCTTCGTCCGGCGGCAATTCACCGATCCAGCCGTTAAACAGCACTTCGCTGTGTGCGGCGCCACCAAGGTAGGTATAGATTGGCACACCCTGCCTGCGTGACACCAGCTCGACACAGGCCATTTCAATGCCAGCGCCCGCGCCGGGCTGCGTGGGCGCAAGCTTGTCGAGCAATTCAATCAGGGCATTGATATTGGTGGGATCCTGCCCCACGATTGCCGGCGCAATGCGATCCCGCAGCGTAACCAACAGCTCGGCAGCTGTACCCGGTGATTTTGCAGCCGCCGAAGGCTCGATGCTGCTGATACCCACAGCACCATCGGATGCAGTCAGGCGAATCACACAACACTTGGTGGCCTGCTTGGAAATACCTGCGCTGGTAAAAGTGCCCATGAGCGGCATTGCCACGCCAAATACCTCTACGCGTTCTATTTTCGTTTTCATCGAATAATTCCTTATGATTATGATCTTCCTGTCACGCACGCAGCAATTTATGTCACGTCGATGCGTGCCGTTTCTGTTGCGGTGAAACCGTTATCACCGCTCCATTTGAATTCAAGCATGCCGCTTTCGGTGGCCACAGTGCTGAATTGTATGAAGGGATTCGCCGATATCGACGGATACAACTCCGCGCGAAATACCTCTATGCCGTTATACGAACACACAAAGGTAGTGATGATGTCGCGCGGGATCGGCACACCCAAATGCGTGCGCCGAAAACCGGTTTCCATGCCGTGCGCGGCCAGCGTTTTGATGTCGATAATGTCGCCGCGTTTAGCGGTCTTGGGCACATCAATGCGCACGTTGGCCATGTTTACGATCAGCGATCAGGCGGGCAGTTCTTCAAGGCACGCCGCCAGCGTCACAATCAAAAACGCGGTGTCAGACCAGTATGAACCGTCACTCATCTGCGCAATCGCCACCACGTTTTGCGTATCTGCAAGGCGCACGCGCGTGGTCACCTGCGCACGCCCGGCGCGTGGCCCGAGACGAAAAGTGGCCATTTCCGGCAGCGGGTTGCGCTCGGTAAACACATGGATGGATTTGACATGGTTTGCTTCTGTCATCGGGCTATCTACACGCACCGTCAGCGGCACCAGGTGGCCGTTCTCGACCAACGGCGGTATATCGAGTTTGACCTTGCCTATGTTGAGCGTTGCCGTGCCCACCAGGCTACGTATGACTTCGGGCATATTGTTCAACGGTGTGCGCACCATTTGCGCACGCGCGGCGGGCACCATGAACGTTACGCACGCGGCTGCGGTGACGCCCCCCGCAACAGTCAGGAATCTACGGCGCGAGCGATGTTGCATAAAATTTTGTTTAAAAACAAATACTTATCGCCGCACCCTGTCTTGCGACTGGCGCGGCGATGAGTTTGTCGACATTACACCAGGGTAATGCCGTGGTTCTTCAGCGGGAACGAACGGATGCGCTTGCCACCCATCGCCGCCGCCATTGCGTTCAGCACCGCAGGCGCTGCCACGCAAATCGTCGGCTCGCCAATGCCGCCCCAGAACCCACCTGACGGCATCACGATCGATTCCACCTTGGGCATCTGTGCGATCTTCATGCAGGCGTAGCTGTTGAAGTTTTCTTCAACGATACGTCCGTTTTTGACGGTGCATTCCTGATCGAACAGCGCTGACAAGCCGTACACAAACGAGCCGGCAATCTGCCGCTCGATCTGCGCCGGATTGACCGCGTAGCCGGGGTCCGTGGCGGCAACGATACGATGCACTTTCACCTTGTTGCCATCGACCGAAACTTCCGCGCAGGCGGCAACATAGCTGTTGAACGCCTTCATCTGCGCCAGACCGCGGAACACGCCCTTGGCCGCAGGCTTGTTCCAGCCCACGCGTTCGGCAACGGCATTTAACACCGCTAGATGCTTGGGGTTTTTTGCCATCAGCTTGCGGCGGAATTCAAGCGGGTCTTGCCCGGCTGCAAACGCGAGTTCGTCCATGAAGCATTCGGCGTAGATGGCGTTCTGGTTGATGTTCACGCCGCGCCAGAATCCCGGTGGCACATGCGGATTGCGCATGGCATGATCAATCAACAGATTAGGGATGCCGCCGTAACCATACTCAAACTCACCGCCGCGCGCGAGACCCTGGAACGTGGCCGGATCCATCCCCTTGACCAGTGCCTCTGGCCGCACAGAACTGAGAATCGACTGCCCTGAAATACGCATGTGCAGGCCGACCAGGTTGTTGCTGGCATCAAAGCCGCCCACCAGTTTGCACTGGGTTACCGGGTGGAAACGGCCCTGGCGCATATCTTCTTCGCGCGAATACAAGAGCTTCACCGGCACGCCGGGTATTTGTTTGGCGATCAATACGGCTTGCGTCACGTAGTCGTGAAACGCGCCGCGCCGGCCAAAGCCGCCGCCACAGTGGATTTTGTACACTTCGCATTTGTCAGCGGGCAACCCGGATGCCGCCAGCGTCGCCGCGAACGCGGCCTCACCATTTTGCGTGGGCACCCATACTTCGCATTTGTCAGCCGTATATTTTGCAGTAGCGTTCATCGGCTCCATACAGGCATGGTTCTGGTACGGATAGGCGTAAACCGCTTCGACTTTTTTCGCCGCACCCGCAAGCGCGCCTTTGGCGTCACCGGCATCGTTGCCGACGAACGCCTGATCTGCATCGAGCCCGGCTTTCAGGGTTTCTGCGATGGAAGCGCTCGATACCTTCGCATTGGGGCCTTCGTCCCAAACGATAGGCAGTGCATCGAGCGCCGTTTTCGCTTGCCACCAGGTATCGGCAATCACTGCTACCGCCGAGTCGCCCACCTGTAGCACTTTTTTCACACCCTTGCGACTGGCAACCTTGGCGCTGTCAAAGCTTTTGATCTTGCCGCCAAACACCGGGCACTCCATGATCGCTGCGTTCAACATGCCCGGCATTTTCAGATCGGCACCGTAGACCTGCTTGCCCGTCAGTTTGTCCACGGTGTCCAGACGCTTTACCGGTTTGCCAATGACTTTCCAGGTTTTTGGGTCTTTCAATGCCACATCTTTCGGCGGCGTAATGCGCGAGGCAGCGTCAGCGACTTTGCCGAAGGTAACTTTGCGGCCTGACGGATTGTGCGTAATCACACTGTTGGCAGCACTGCATTCGCCGGCCGGCACTTTCCACGCATCGGCTGCGGCCTGAATCAACATGGTGCGCGCCGTCGCGCCGCCCTTACGCACATACTCGTGCGATTCGCGGATGCCGCGACTGCCACCAGTGGAGAAATCACCCCACGCGCGTTTGCGTGCAACGCTCTGACCCGGCGTGACATATTCCGTGGTCACTTTCGACCAATCGCATTCGAGTTCTTCGGCTACCATTTGCGCGAGGCCGGTCAACGTGCCTTGGCCCATTTCAGTACGCGCAATGCGAATCACCACGGTGTCGTCGGGCTTGATAACCACCCATTGCGTGATTTCAGGCACGGTATCCTGCGCACGCACGGCACCGGGGCCGAACGGCGGCATCTTCATGCCGATGGCGAGGCCGGTGCCCGCAGCAGCGGTACCCACCACAAATGTACGGCGGCTGACCTTCGGCAATTTGGGCATTGTATTCATATCCATGTTCGTATCCCCTTAGGTTCTTTAGGCTTTGACGGCGGCGTGTATCGCTTCGCGCACTTGTTGGAAAGTACCGCAACGGCAGATATTCGTGATGGCTGCATCGATATCGGCATCGGTGGGTTTCGGCTTGCTGTTGAGCAGCGACGTCACCGCCATAATCATGCCCGATTGGCAATAGCCGCATTGCGGCACTTCATGATCGTGCCAGGCTTTCTGCACCTTGGTCAACACACCGTTCACGGCCAAGCCTTCGATGGTGGTGATTTTTTTGCCTTCGGCAGCGCTCACCGGCATCACACATGAACGCACCGGCGAACCATCAATATGTACTGTGCATGCGCCGCACTGCGCCACACCGCACCCATATTTGGTGCCGGTAAGGCCAACCTGTTCGCGTATTGCCCACAACAGCGGCGTGGTGGGATCGACGTCGACGTCGTAGGGTTTGCCGTTGATATTAAGTTTTGCCATGATTCCTCCTTAACGGAACTGAACTTGAAATGGTTGGGTACATTCATGAAAAATCAAACTGGCGCATTATTGGTCATTGCCAAGCTAAAAACAAGCACCCGCATAGCGCGAACAGTAACCGTCATTCTGGCTTGGCTGACCGGCTATCAGCCCCCGGTCATTTGACGATAATCCTCCCCATTCAGCCAGAATTAGTGCGCCTTATCCCAGTTTGGCCCTTCACCCAAATCAACCAGCAGCGGCACCGCCAATTTCGCTACACCATTCATCAACTCTGGCAACCGCTGCTTCACTAAATCGCGTTCCTGCTGTGGCACCTCCAGCACCAGCTCATCATGCACCTGCATGATGAGTTTGGTGGCGAGCTTGTCATTTGTCAGCCATTTATCGACAGCGATCATCGCCATTTTGATCAGATCGGCCGCTGTGCCTTGCATCGGTGCGTTGATCGCGGCACGCTCGGCGCCCTGACGACGTGCGGCGTTTGAGCTGCGGATTTCCGGCAACCACAGGCGACGGCCGAAAACAGTTTCGACGTAGCCCTGGTTGCGCGCCTTCTCACGCGTATCTTTCATGTAGGCATCGACGCCGGGATAGCGCGCAAAGTAACGCTCCATGTATTGCTGCGCGGCGCTGCGTTCCAACCCTAGCTGGCGTGCAAGGCCGAACGCAGACATGCCGTAGATCAGACCGAAGTTGATCACTTTGGCGTAGCGTCGCTGTTCGCTGCTGACTTCCGCAGGCATGCCGCCAAAAATTTCGGCGGCGGTGGCGCGATGGATGTCTTCGCCTGCGGCAAACGCTTTGAGCAAACTTTCATCCTGCGAGATATGCGCCATGATGCGCAGTTCAATCTGCGAGTAGTCAGCGGACATGATCACGCAGCCCGGCGGCGCGATGAACGCCTCACGGATGCGGCGGCCTTCGGCGGTACGGATGGGAATGTTTTGCAGATTGGGATCATTGCTCGACAGCCGCCCGGTGACGGCAATCGCCTGCCCGTAGTTGGTATGCACGCGTCCGGTGCCTGCATTGATCATGCTGGGCAGTTTGTCGCTGTAGGTCGATTTCAGTTTCGCCAGGCTGCGGTATTCAAGTATCAGTTTGGGCAGTGGGTGATCGAGTGCGAGTTGTTCAAGCGAATCTTCGTCGGTGGATGGCTGGCCTGTGGGCGTTTTTTTGATCGGCTTCAAGCCTTGCTTCTCAAACAGAATTTCCTGTATCTGTTTGGGTGAACTTAGATTGAACGGCTGGCCCGCCTGTTCGTGCGCGCGGGCTTCAAGCGTGAGTATTTTTGCGCCAAACTCACTTGATAATTCCGCGAGCAACTGCACATCCAGCAACACACCATTGCGTTCCACCTTCTGCAACACCGGCATCACCGGCAGTTCGATATCGCGATAAATGTGCAGCAGTTTTTCGTCGGCAGCCACTTGCGGGTACAGCGTTTCGTGCAGGCGCAAGGTTATGTCAGCATCTTCGGCGGCATAGTCAGTGGCGCGCTCGATCGACACTTGCTCAAAGCCGATGCGCCCTGCGCCTTTACCGGTAACCTCATCGTAACTTATTGTTTTTATTGATAAATGTCTTTCGGCCAGATTATCCATGTCGTGCGGCTTGTGGCTTTCGAGCACATACGATTGCAGCAGCGTATCGTGCGCGGCGCCGCGCAAAGCCACGCCGTGATTGGCAAATACGTGCGTGTCGTATTTGATGTGCTGACCGAGCTTGGCTGCATTGGCGTCTTCGAGCCATGGCTTCAGTTCCGCCAGCACATGCTCTAGCGCAAGTTGATCCCCTGCGCCGGGATACTGATGACCGACAGGAATATATGCTGCGCTGCCCGCCTCCACACACAATGATATGCCGACGAGCCGCGCTTTAAACGGATCAAGACTGGTGGTTTCAGTATCTACCGCCGTTAACTTCGCCGCGCGAATTTTTACCAGCCACGCGTCCAGCTGCGCATCGGTGTTAACCGTTTCGTAATGCTTTTCCGTTGGCGCCGATGGCGCTGTGATGGGCGGCGCGGTGGCAGGTTGCGGTGCAGGCGCAATGGCATCGGACGTTGCTGCTGAATCTTGATTGCCCTGCAACTCCTTGCGCCAGGATTTGAAATCGAAACTTTCAAACAGCGCGTCCAGCCTGGATATATCCTGCGGTTTAAGGCCAAGATCATCCAGCTTCACCGGCAACGGCACATCACATTTGATGGTGATCAGCCCGCGTCCGGTCGGCAGCCAATCCAGCGTATTGCGCAGGTTTGCGCCGACCACCCCGCCAATCTCACCTGCGTGCGCCACCACATTGTCGAGCGTGCCGTATTGGGTGAGCCACTTCACCGCTGTTTTCGGGCCGACTTTCGCCACGCCCGGCACGTTATCCACGGTGTCGCCAATTAACGTCAGGTAATCAATGATGCGCTCGGGTTTGACACCGAATTTTTTCTCCACGCCCGCTTCATCGAGGTTTTCATTGGTCATGGTGTTGACCAGCACAATCTGCGGCGTGACCAGTTGCGTGATGTCTTTATCGCCGGTGGAAATCACCACGCGCATGCCCGCACGCTCACCGTCGCGCGCCAAGGTGCCGATCACGTCATCGGCTTCCACGCCTTCGACGATCAATATCGGCCAGCCCATTGCGGCTATCGCCTCATGCAGCGGCGCTATCTGGCACGACAAATCATCCGGCATCGACGGGCGATTCGCCTTGTATTCGGGGTAAACATCATCGCGGAAAGTTTTGCCCTTGGCGTCAAACACGCAGGCGGAAAGCGCCGACGGATAATCCCTGTGCAGCCGCCGCAGCATGTTAAGCACGCCATAAATCGCGCCAGTCGGTTCGCCGCGCTTGTTGCGTAAATCGGGCATGGCGTGAAACGCGCGATACAAGTAGGAGGAGCCGTCAACCAGCAGCAGGGTATTCATGTTTCAACTTGATTTCTAGGGTTACGACACCATATAAGGTGGGTCAGCGCCGCTTCTTTCAAAAAGTCTGCGAAAAGCAGATAATTCAGCGTGAACCGAGCATACCGAGAATACATTATGCGTGCCCCAATCTCCACCGTTACCGTGCTGACTATCACCGCAGCTTTCCTGCTGGCCGTCGGGCTTGCCAATGTAACGCCCGCTGCTGCCCAAACCCGCGAACGTCCACCGAATCTGCAACCTGTACCTGAACCGCCGCCACCGCCCAAGGGCTTTGAACTCGACAGCACGCTTGATCCACAAGTCACCACCGTCAAGCGTGGCGGTGAGACGGTAGAGGAATACCGCATGGGCGGCCGCCTTTACATGATGAAAGTCACGCCTGAGGGCGGGGGCACACCGTATTTTCTGGTCGATCACACGGGCAATGGCTCATTTGCACGCCAAACCACGCACGATACCGGCTTGCGCCCGCCGATGTGGGTGATTCACAGCTTTTAGTCTATCGCTGCAACCCGCAAGCGGTTGCGTAGCCGCCGCGTCAGCCCGCGCAATTTTTCGAGGCTTACAGTCTGTACGCCGTGCCGCAAACGCGGTACGCTAGTGCGATGTCAGTCTTCACCACCGTCACCGTTGACCAACTTCAGCATTGGTTGAAAAACTACGCGCTGGGCACGCTGGTTGATCTCAAAGGTATCGCTGCGGGCATTGAGAATACAAACTATTTTGTCACCACGACGCAAGGTCGCTACGTTTTAACGCTGTTCGAGAAGCTGACTGCGCGCGAGCTGCCGTTTTATCTGAACCTGATGGCACATCTGGCGTGCGCTGGCGTCCCGTGTCCGGCACCCGTCGCCAACCTTGGCAACACTTATCTCGGCGAACTCAACGGCAAGCCCGCGAGTCTCGTGACGCGGCTGGACGGCGCAGATATCTCGCAGCCCACCGCCACTGATTGCGCCAAAGTCGGTGAAGTGCTCGCGCGCATACATGTCGCCGGGCAAAGTTACGCCGCGCAAATGGATAATCCGCGCGGGCCAGATTGGTGGCGCAGTATCGCGCCCGCTATCGTACCGTTTCTAAGCGCAGATGGCGCCAAACTATTGCGCGACGAAGTAGCGTGGCAGGATGCGCGCGCCACCAACGCGCTACCGCGAGGTGCCATTCACGCTGATTTGTTTCGCGATAACGTATTGTTTTATAAAGATAATGTGGCGGGCGTCATTGACTTCTACTTTGCCTGCACGGGCGCGCTGCTCTACGACGTGGCAATCACCGTCAACGATTGGTGTTTGCAGGATGACGGTCAGCTTGACCCCGGGCGCGCGGCGGCCCTGCTCACGGGCTACCACGCAGTACGCCCCTTCACCGTAGCCGAGCGCGATGCCTGGACGACTCTGTTACGCGCAGGCGCGCTGCGCTTCTGGGTGTCACGCTTGTATGATTTGCACTTGCCACGCGCGGGTGAACTCACGCACGCCAAAGACCCCGCGCATTTTCAACGGCTGCTACGCACGCACATCGCAAATCAGCACGCGCTGCCACAGCTGCCGTAAATGCCTGCGTGATGCGCTGACTCACTTATAATGGGTGCCAACAGTTGCGCGCCACGCGCATTCACCTGCGGGACTTATCATGGTACAAATTCGCTCGGTTGCAGCGGCCAGAGGATGGCGATGGATCGCCGAAGGCTGCGCGCTGTTTCGCAAAAGCCCGCTGATGTGGGTGATGATCACGCTGGGGCTTTTTTGCGCGTTCAAGCTGATTCTGTTGATACCCTTTATCGGCGTGGTCGCCATGCTGGCGATGCCCATTGTGCTGGTCGGCCTGATGGAAGGCTGTCGCGCACTGGATACCGGCAACGAACTGAAGCCCGCTTACCTGCTGAGTGGATTCGTTCGCAACACCGCTGCACTGGCCACGCTCGGCGGCATCTTTCTTTTAGGTAACTTATTGATTTTATTGATCATTAGTAAACTGGGCGGTGAGTCACTGATGCAGGTGCTTAAATTTACCAGCGAGCAAAAAGTGACGCCGGAAAACGTTGAGGTCATTCGCGACGCGGTTTCAAAAGCCACGTTATCCATTCTCATTGGCTGGGCTTTGTCCGTGCCGTTAACCATGGCTTGCTGGTTCGCGCCGCTGCTGGTCTATCTGCACGACATGAAGCCGTGGGCGGCCATGCGCATCAGCCTCAGTGCCTGCGTGCGCAATATGTCGCCGTTTCTGATCTACGGTGCGCTGTTATTCCTGGCGCTGATACTCGTCACGCCGGTGAGTATGGCCACGCACATACTAGACCTCGGTATGTGGCTGCTCGCGCCCTTTCTCATCCCATCGCTCTACACCAGTTACAAGGATATTTTTCTGGTCACCGACGAGCCGCCGCCCGCGAACACCGGAGCATAGTCACGCCTGAGCGCCTTCACGCCGGCGCAAGATTTGCGTATTCCAGCATCAGCCACTTCAGCCCGTCGTGGCGAAAATTTACCTGCACCCGCGCTTCTGCGCCGCGCCCTTCGGCACTAACAATCACCCCGGTGCCAAATTTGGCGTGCGCCACGCTTTGACCGATGCGCCAGGGCATTGCGGCATGAGGCGTGAACGATGAGGCGTGAGGAGTCATACTGGCTGCGGAAGCATAATCGCTGGCGGGCTGATAGCGTGGCCGGGCATTGATTCGCCGCAGCAGCGCCTCCGGCAATTCATTGAAAAATCGTGACGGTACATTAAAGCGCGTTTGCCCGTGCAGCATGCGGCTTTGCGCCAGCGACAAATACAGCCGCCGCCGCGCCCGCGTCAGCGCCACATACATCAGGCGGCGCTCCTCTTCCACCTCCCTGTCGTCGGCAATACTGTTGTCGTGCGGGAACAAGCCCTCTTCCATGCCGCTGATAAACACCGCGTGAAACTCCAGCCCTTTGGCGGAATGCACGGTCATCATCTGCAGCGCTTCGGCGCCCGGCAATGCCTGATGCTCGCCTGCTTCCAGCGCCGCATGCGATAAAAACGACGCCAGCGTAGCGTCAGCATTGAAGGAGTACCCGGCGCTGTTTTGCATCGCCAGAGTATCCTCAACCGGTATCTCAGGCTGCGCCTCAGGGGCGTCACCCACCACCCACACATCGTTTTCAGCAACGAATGAAGCGGCGGCGTTCACCAGTTCGCCCAGATTCTCCAGCCGGTCTGCACCTTCTTTTTCATTTTGATAGTGACTGCGCAAGCCACTGTGTTCAATCATGTGCTCGATAATTTCCGCCAGCGGCAGGCCGTGCGTAGCGGCGCGCATTTGCTCGATCAACCGCACAAATGCGCCGATGCTCGACGCCGCCTTGCCCGACAACGTATTCGCGCACGCCGCTGTCCACAGGCTGATGCCACGCTGCTGCGCCAGCGTCTGCACCAGCTCCAGACTGCGCGCGCCGATGCCGCGCGTGGGAAAGTTGATCACGCGCAGCAGCGCGCCGTCGTCCTCGTGCCCTTCCTGCTGCGCCATCAAACGCAAATACGCCAGGGCGTGCTTGATTTCCTGCCGCTCAAAAAACCGCAGCCCGCCATACACGCGATACGGCACCGAGGCATTGAACAACGCATGTTCAATCACCCGCGACTGCGCATTGGATCGATAAAGCACCGCAATGTCGCCCAGCCGCACGCCGTCGTTTCGCAGTGCCTTGACCTCTTCAACGATGAACGCTGCTTCTTCCAGATCAGTCGCCGCCTCATACACCCGCAACGGCTCACCTTTGCCTTCGGCGGTCCACAGGTTTTTGCCGAGGCGGTGCTCGTTATGCTCGATCAGCGCATTGGCTGCATCCAGGATGTTGCCGTGCGAACGGTAGTTCTGTTCGAGCTTGATGACTTTCTCGACGTGAAAATCACGCTCAAAATGACGCATGTTTTCGCTGGTTGCACCGCGAAACCCATAGATGCTTTGATCGTCGTCACCCACCGCAAACATGCAGCTCTCATTGCCGCTCAAAAGCTTCAGCCACAGATACTGCAAACGATTGGTGTCCTGAAACTCGTCAACCAGCAAGTGTTTGAATCTATTGCGATAATGCTCGCGCAGCGGATCGTTGCGCTGGAGCATTTCATAAGACCGCAGCAGCAATTCGGCGAAATCCACCGCACCTTCGCGCTGACATTGCGTGTCGTAGGCGGCGTAAATTTCCGTAGTGCGGCGCGAGAATTCATCGTGCGGTTCAATATCTTTGGCGCGCTTGCCTTCATCCTTGGCTGCACCGATAAACCATTGCACCTGGCGCGCTGGGAAACGCTCGTCATCAATGTTCATCTGCTTCATCAAGCGCTTGATGAAGGACAGTTGATCCTGACTGTCGAGTATCTGAAAAAGCTGTGGCAGCCCGGCCTCGCGGTAATGCGTGCGCAGCATGCGATTGCACAGCCCGTGAAACGTGCCCACCCACATGCCCCGCGTGTTGATCGGCAGCATCGCCGAAATGCGTGTGAGCATCTCTTTGGCGGCTTTGTTGGTAAAGGTCACGCCGAGCAAACCGTGCGGACTGACTTGCCCGGTCTGAATCAGCCAGGCGATGCGCGTGGTGAGCACGCGCGTTTTGCCACTGCCTGCGCCGGCAAGAATCAGTGCTGATTGATGCGGCAACATTACCGCTTCAAGCTGGGGTTCGTTAAGGCCGTCGAGGAAAGCAGGAGTCATTAAAACGCAATTGAGAAACCGCAACTGAGCGCAACAGAATTGTTGCACTCGATTATACGTGCATCACGTCGAGCGCGGCGCGCCCGCGAGCAGACTCTTCAATCGCACCTGCAACGCATCACGATCTTTTGCCGTGGCAATGCCCAGCACGCACACCGCGTATCCTTCTTTCAACGGATCAATCACTGCGGGATAACCGGCCTCTTTCAAGCGCGCTTCCAGCGCCCGCGCGGCATTCACATCAAGCGTACGCATCAGCTCAACACGAAATGCACCCCCGGTGCGCACGGCCCCCAGCCCTTCGGTAATTTCCGTTTCGAGCGACCATTCGGCAATCTGCTTTTGCGACATCTTGCTCACGGGTTTGGCTTTTTCGTTGCGCGGCACCACAAGAATCTGCGCAGCCTCGTTCAGCACGAATTCCTGCTTGGCATGGCGTACGGAAATTTTGCCCTCAAGCAGGCACACCAGATCATCCACATCCACCGAGCGGCCCCACAAATCGGTGCCGCGCACACCGGCGGTAATCACACCAAATTTCACGTTGGCATCACGTTCAGCGCGCGGATTGCCGAATACACCGGTGGTAAAACGGAACGCGCCTTTCACCACATCCAGCGATACGCTCACCAGCGGCGTTTTGTCGGGCTTGGGGGTTTCAGTCAGCGTGCCCAGCGCCAGCGTGGTGTTTTCACCCAGCTTGATGGCGCTGCCCTCGCTCATGCGCAGCATCACACGCGCGCGTCCGCCAGTGATGATACGGTCGTTATCGTTCAACTGCATGCCCACGGTCAGCGGTTCACGCTTGCTCGCACGTTCCACCCACGCCGGGCTCACCACACCGTCAACGGTCAGCGTGCGCGCAAAGGCCGGTACGGCACTCAACATAAAACACAATAGCGCCATAACCATCGCCGGAAATTTCAACATGAACCGCTCCTTGGCATTGCAAATCAACTTTGTCGGCCATTGCGAAAACAGCCTTACAGGTATAATCGTGACTTAATTCACGCCTTATAAAAAACGTCCAAAAATTCCGCGCCATGCAGCAAAAATACAATCCATCCGTCATTGAGCGCGACGCCCAAGCTTACTGGGAATCCACGCATGCGTTTCGCGCCGTTGCGTCCCCATCCGACAACAAACCCAAATACTACTGCTTATCGATGTTCCCGTATCCCTCGGGCAAGCTGCACATGGGCCACGTGCGCAATTACACCATAGGCGACGTGCTCACGCGATACCACCGCATGAAAGGCTATAACGTGATGCAGCCGATGGGCTGGGATGCGTTTGGCCTGCCCGCCGAAAACGCCGCCATGGCCAACGGTGTGCCGCCAGCCAAGTGGACGTACGACAACATTGCGTACATGAAAAAGCAGTTGCAGGCGCTGGGCTTCGGCATCGACTGGAGCCGCGAACTTGCCACCTGCAAGCCGGAGTATTACCGCTGGAACCAATGGCTGTTTTTACGCATGCTGGAAAAGGGCATCGCGTATAAAAAAACGCAGGTGGTTAATTGGGATCCGGTCGATCAAACTGTGCTTGCCAACGAACAAGTCATTGACGGCAAAGGCTGGCGCACCGGCGCGGTGGTTGAAAAGCGCGAAATCCCTGGCTACTACCTGGCGATCACAAAATACGCCGAAGAATTACTCGGCTCGCTGGATGGATTGCCCGATTGGCCTGAGCGCGTGCGCACCATGCAGGCGAACTGGATAGGCAAATCGTATGGCGTGCGGTTTGCGTTTCCGTATACGCTTGATGGCAAAGTAGAAAAATTGTGGGTGTTCACCACCCGCGCCGACACCATCATGGGTGTGACGTTTGTCGCGGTGGCCGCCGAACACCCGCTCGCCACCCACGCCGCGAAAACCAACGCAAAGCTCGCCGCCTTCATCGATGAATGCAAACGTGGCAGCGTGATGGAAGCCGACATGGCGACCATGGAAAAGAAAGGCATGCCCACCGACATCTTTGTTGAGCATCCACTCACCGGCGAGAAAGTCGAAGTGTGGGTCGGCAATTACGTGCTGATGAATTACGGAGAAGGCGCGGTGATGGCAGTGCCTGCGCATGATGAGCGGGATTTTTATTTTGCCAAGCAGTATGTTTTGCCGATCAAGCCCGTGATTGACGTTGCGGGCAAAACCTTCAGCACCGATGCGTGGCAGGAATGGTATGCCGACAAAGAACACGGCACCTGCATAAATTCCAATAAATACAATAACTTAGCATATACTGCTGCGGTGGATGCCATCGCCACCGACCTCGCCGCCAAAGGCTTCGGCGAAAAGCAAACGCTCTACCGTCTGCGCGATTGGGGCGTCTCACGCCAGCGTTATTGGGGCACGCCGATCCCGCTGATTTACTGCGACACTTGCGGTGATGTGCCCGTACCGGATAAAGATTTGCCGGTGGTGCTGCCCGAAGATTGCGTACCGGATGGCTCCGGCAATCCGCTTGCCAAGCGCGCCGATTTTGTGAACGTAGCATGCCCGAAATGTGGCAAGCCCGCGCGGCGCGAAACCGACACGATGGATACTTTTGTGGATTCGTCGTGGTACTACTCGCACTTCGCCTGCACCGATCGCGCCAGTGGCATGACCGATAAGAATGTGAATTACTGGCTGCCGGTCGATCAATACATCGGTGGCATTGAGCACGCGATTTTGCATTTGCTGTATTCGCGCTTCTGGACCAAGGTGATGCGCGATCTGGGCCTCGTCAAAATGGACGAACCGTTTTCGCGCTTGCTCACACAAGGCATGGTGCTGAACGAGATTTTCCTGCGCAAGCCGGAAAGCGGGCGCATTACCTATTACAACCCGCTGGACATCGATATTCAAACCGATGACAAAGGCAATCGCACCGGCGCTAGGCTGCGCAGCGACGGCCAGCCGGTCGAATCCAGCGGCATCGGCACCATGTCGAAATCCAAAAACAACGGCGTAGACCCGCAGGCGTTGATGGAAGAATACGGCGCAGACATCGCGCGCTTTTTCATGATGTTTACCTCGCCGCCGGAGCAAACGCTCGAATGGTCGGACAGCGGCGTCGATGGCTCTGCACGTTTTTTGCGCCGCTTGTGGACGTTTGGTTACGAGCTTGCGCAGAGCAGCACGCCGTTGACGGCAAAGCTGGATGGTGTAGCACTACCGAGCGATCTGGCCGATGCACGTCGTGAAATTCACGCGGTGCTGAAACAGGCAAATTACGATATTGCACGCCATCAGTTCAACACCGTCGCTTCGGCCAGTATGAAAATGTTGAACGCGCTGGAAGCCGCACAAAAAAGTAAATCCGATGCGGCATTGCGCCAGTCTGTGGTGCGCGAAGGCTTGTCGTTGTTGCTGCGCTTGTTATCACCGATGACGCCACACATCGCACATCAACTGTGGCGCGATTTGGGCTACGGCGAAGACATCCTCACAGCGCCGTGGCCGGAGCCTGACGCCGCAGCACTCACGCAAGACGAAATTGAACTGGTGGTGCAAGTGAACGGGAAAAAGCGCGGTAGCGTGCGCGTGCCGCGTGAAGCGGATGCCAAAACCATTGAAGCGATGACACTCGCCGACGCTGAAATTCAGCGCGTGCTGGCGGGCCAGCCCACAAAGAAAATCGTTGTGGTGCCCGGGAGATTGGTGAATGTAGTGGTATAAATATTTAATAAAAACAAATAGTTACAACAAATCATTGCAGCAAACCACACCACACGCCCGCGTCGCATAGAATAACCGCCATGAAACGCAATCTACTCTTGGCTACGCTGGTGCTACTGCTCAACGCCTGTGGCTTTCAACTGCGCGGCACCGCCAATCTGCCTTACGAAACGCTGCATGTGGCCGCGCCCAATACCTCTGCTGTCGCCAACGAAATCCGCCGTTCCATTGCTGCCAGCAGCAAGACGCGCGTGATCGATAACCCCAAAGAAGCGCAAGCCACGCTGCATCTGCTGGGTGAAACCCGCGAAAAATTGATTCTGTCGCTATCCGGCGGCGGTCGTGTGCGCGAGTTTCAGTTGCGCTATCGCATGACGTATCGCTTGATGGACAAAGACAACAAAGAATTGCGCCCCACCACGCAAATTCTGCTGCATCGTGATTTGTCGTACAACGACGCGGACACGCTGTCAAAAGAATCCGAAGAAGCGTTGCTCTACCGCGATATGCAAACCGACGCCGTGAGCCAATTGCTGCGCCAATTGCAGGCCGCGCCCCAAAACACGGCGGCGCGCTAACCCGCCCCGCGCATATCAATCCACGTGCGCATTTCACCCGATCAACTGGCGCAACACCTCGCGCGCGGGTTAAAGCCGCTCTACACCGTGTTCGGCGACGAGCCGTTGCTGTCGCTGGAAGCGAGCGACACTATTCGCGCCAAGGCGCGTGCGGATGGCTACGTCGAGCGCGAAGTACTCACGGCGGAAACGGGATTCAAATGGTCACAATTGGCGATGGCGGCGAACTCGCAATCGCTGTTCGCCTCACAAAAATTACTGGAAATTCGCATCCCCAACGGCAAGCCCGGCGTTGAAGGCGGCGCGGCGCTACAGGCGTTTTGTGCGAATTTGCCTGCGGATACCGTGACACTGATTTACCTGCCGGAAATCGATTGGCGCGCACAAAAAGCGGGCTGGTTTGAAACGCTGGATCGCAGCGGCGTCACCGTGGAATCCAAAGCCGTATCACGTAAGGCGCTGCCGCAATGGCTCGCCGCGCGTCTCAAGGCACAGGGACAAGACGTCGATGCGGAAGCACTGACTTTCGTCGCAGAACGAGTCGAAGGCAACCTGATGGCGGCGTTTCAGGAAGTGCAAAAATTGGCGCTGTTGTTTCCGCCTGGCCCCATCAGCTTTGAACAAATACGCGAGGCCGTGCTCGATGTGGCGCGCTACGACGTGTTCAATCTGGGCGAAGCGATGATCGAAGGCGACGCCGTGCGCCTGACGCGCATGCTCGATGGGCTGAAAGGCGAAGGTGCCGCACCGCCGATGGCGCTGTGGGCGGTGGCCGAGGAAATTCGCGCCATCGGCCGCGTGCTCGACGGCACTGCGGCAGGTCGCCCGCTTAACCAATTGTGGCGCGAGGCGCGCGTTTGGGGCGCCGCGCATCAAAGTCTGATGCAGCAAAATCTGCGCCGTTTCACGGCGCAGCAAGTCGTGCAAGGGCTGCGTCACGCGGCAGCAATTGATCGCATGGTCAAAGGGCTTGCCAAGGGCGACGTGTGGGACGAGTTGCTGCAATTGATGATGCGCTTTGCCCGCGCAAAAACCCCCTCGCCTGCGCTGCGCGCCTAGTCGCAACGATCAGCGCCAAGCCCTTGTTAAACAGGGTAAAATCGTTCAATGGACGTGCAATCTTACATGCAGGGCGTGGGCCGGCAGGCGCGTGCGGCGGCGCGGCTGATCGCCCGGGCGGATACGGCCACCAAAAACAAGGCGTTGACGGTAACGGCGCAGGCAATTGAGCGCGCCTCCCAAACGGTGATCGCTGCCAACGCGCGCGATGTCGCCGAGGCGCGGCACAAAAAACTCGACGATGCTGCGATCGACCGGTTGATACTCACACCCAAAACCATTGCGGCTATGGCCGATGGCCTTGTGCAAATCGCCAAGCTGGCCGATCCGGTGGGCGAAATCAGCGGCCTCAAGTTTCTGCCATCGGGCATACAAGTCGGGCAGATGCGTGTGCCGCTGGGCGTTGTCGGTATCATTTACGAATCCCGCCCCAACGTGACGGCAGATGCCGCCGCGCTGTGTTTGAAATCCGGCAACGCGGCAATTTTGCGTGGCGGCTCAGAGGCGCTGCATTCCAATCAGGCGATTGCGGCGTGCGTGCGTGAAGGTCTCACCGCTGCGGGTTTGCCTGAAACCGTGATTCAGGTCATCGAAACCAGTGATCGTGCGGCGGTGGGCGAACTCATCACCATGCAGGATTACGTCGATGTGATCATACCGCGCGGCGGCAAGGGTTTGATTGAGCGTCTGATGCGCGAATCGCGCATACCGATGATCAAGCACCTGCACGGCGTGTGTCATGTGTACATCGACGACAAAGCAGATTTCGACAAGGCCCTACGCATCGCC
Source organism: Betaproteobacteria bacterium (assembly GCA_947486575.1). Classification (GTDB taxonomy): domain Bacteria; phylum Pseudomonadota; class Gammaproteobacteria; order Burkholderiales; family SG8-41; genus UBA5216. The sequence goes on from CANKUB010000059.1 coordinate 21,541, forward strand.
GACAACGCGAAAACGCAGCGGCTGGGCACGTGCAACACCATGGAAACGCTGCTGGTGGCGCGCGGTATTGCGCAGAAAATTCTGCCGCCATTGTGCAAGATTTATCTTGATAAAGGCATTGAGTTGCGCGGTGACGAAACCGCAAGAACCATCGTGCCGCAAATGAATCTCGCTCGCGAAGAAGATTGGTACACCGAATATCTCGCAGCGATTTTGTCCGTGCGCGTGGTGAATGATCTCGATCAGGCGATTGATCACATCACCACCTACGGCTCGCAGCATACCGACGCCATCGTCACCGAAGACATCACACGCGCGCGACGTTTTATCACCGAAGTCGATTCAAGCTCGGTAATGGTGAATGCTTCAACGCGCTTTGCCGATGGCTACGAGTACGGCCTGGGCGCGGAGATCGGCATTTCCACCGACAAGCTGCACGCGCGCGGGCCGGTGGGACTGGAGGGTTTGACCTCGCTGAAGTATGTGGTGTTTGGCGATGGACACGTTAGAAAATAATCAATCAAATCAAATAATTATATAATTTCGCTGTAATCCGCATCGCCGACTGGCGCATGGACAACAACCCCTCCGACAACACCGAAGACCTGCCGCTCGATCAATATCTCGCGAACGGCGTAAGTGAAAGCGATGTGCAAGCGCTTGCGGCCTTGAGGAGCGCGGGCGCGATGTTGAACGCTTTCATCATGGTGTTTCACGGTAGCGAAGCCAGCGTACTGATACGCCTGCTGGTAATGCGCGAAATTGGCAACCGGCCCGATGCACCGCGCTGGAGTCCACAAGAGCTTGCTCAACATTTTGTGTATCTCGACGCCACCAAGCTCAACACGGTGCTCGCGCGCCTGAAAGATTTTGGTTTGCTGTTGTGGGATCAGGAAGACCGCACATATCAGTTAAGCGGCGCGGCACGCGTGGCGTTGTCGGCGCTCGCAAATGTGCTGGAACTGCCGCCGGGCGAAGACACCGATCTCGCCTACATCACCTCGCAAGTAGCCGCCGGGCAAGCCATCGGTCGACCTTCGCTGGAAGCACTTAATCTGCTGCTCACCAAATATCGTGAGCTGCAAAAAGAATTTGAAGATGCGGTAGCCGGCGGTTCCGAATTTCGCATCCGTCAGGCCAGCGCCAAGTTCAACGCTGTGGTATCCACCGTCGAAAAGGGCAACGAGATTATTCACTCACTGATGAAAGACGGCGAACTCGAAGGCGCGATGTATCGCAATGCGCAGGCCATTGGCCAGGCGCAAAGCCGCATTCTGCGTATGCAAGCTACGTTTCAGCGCAACCTCCACGCCATTGAACTGCGCAGCGTTTCGCTCGGCGGCAGCGGCTTGTCGTCGTCTGACGTGGCGCAATGGCTACGCTCGCTCAATCAGGAAAATCTGGCGGCGCTCGGCGCACAGGTCATCGGCGGCATGCTGCCGTTGCCGTTTGCGATGAGCGATTTGATGCTCGATGTCGCCGAACATGAATTGCTGGAACGCGAACGTCTAGCGCAGCAAAACACCGTGCTGCCACCGCCGTGCGACGCGCCCGATACGCATGATGTCCCCAACGAACGCTTCGCTGCACTTGATCGTTACATTGAACAACTGAGCGGCATACAAACCGAAACGCCGCTCTCCGATGCGGTTATCAGCGGCGGCTATGCGCTGTCGGCGTACCGGCTATCTCTGCTGGCGCTGATTGGCGACCCCGAATCCACCGAGATGCGCGGACGTGTGGCCGATCTCGCGCGCCTGCCGCTGAACGTTACGCTCACGGCGGAACACGACACCGTAGCGCGTGATGAAGTTGCAGAAATCAGCTGTGGTTTTATCGCGCCACGATCAGCGCCAATCACATGACCGACGACGCGCAAGCGCTGATCGCGCGCCTGATCGCCGAGCGCTGGATGCCGCGCAGCGAGCCGCTGGCGCGGCGCGTGCTGGTGGATGAAGCGTTTCGTGAAGACATCGAGCAACGTCTCGCCGCTTGCGGTCTGCGTTTGCTGGATAACCCGTACGCAACCCACATTGCGCTGGGTCTTGCCAACGCCGCCGAGGAGCCGGTGCTGGCGCGCGAAGGGCAATGGCTATCCAATAATCTTAAACTGCAGCGCGACTGCGTGGCGCTGCTGGTGGTGCTGTGGTCGCTGCTGATTTTGCCCAAGCGTGAACGGCAAGTATCACGCCGCGACAACACCGGGATTCAGCAAAACGATATGTTCGGCATGGACAAACCGATACCCATCGGAGCCGATGTCGAAAGCAGCGTGCAGGAAAGCGCGCTCTTGGCGGATTTCGGCAAACAGCTTGGCGGCAAAATGCGCGTCAACGTTAATCTCGGCATGCTGTCGCGTCACGGTTTTATTGCGCGAAGCAAAGGTACGGCAGGCATGATACGCGAAGGCCCACTGCTTGATCTGGCACTCGATCACAGCGTGCTCGCGCCACGCATACTCGATGGCGCGCTGGCCGAACTGCTGGCGGTACGCGCAGCCGAAAAAGCCATCGAGGAATAACACACGTGTTTCATCTCAAAAGCATAGAACTGGTGCATTGGGATTACTGGCAGCGCTTTCGCCAAACACTGGATGCCAGCATCGTCGCCATCGTCGGCCCTAACGGCTCCGGTAAAACCACGCTGCTGGATGCGCTGCGCACACTGTTTGCCCTGCCGTGCGCGGGCAAGCGCGATTACAAACGTTATGTGCGTCACGCCAACGAACCGTATGCGTGGCTGCGTGCGGTGGTGGATAACCGGCGCATCGGCAATGCGCGGCATCCGTTTTTCCCGTTGATGGAAGATGAAGTCACACTGGTGTGCCGCATTCGCAAACAAGGCGGCGATTGGCAGCGCCAGTATTTGATCGCGCCGGGCGATGCGCCGATTGATGATGCAATGGAGCGTTCACCCGACTGGCTCGGCGTGCACGATTACGAACGGCGCCTGGCCAGCGGGGGGCTGACCGCAGCCATCGCGCAAGTGCTATCGCTGGAGCAGGGCGAAACCGACCGCTTGTGCGAATACACGCCCAAGGCGTTGCTGGATCTGGTGTTTCATGTGTTCGGCGACAAGCGCGTGCTCGATGATTATCTGCAAGCGCGTGCCGATCAGCGCGATGGAGAGGCTGAGCTTGACAAGCTCGATGGTGATCTTGCGCGCACCATCAACGATCACGAATCCTTCATTCAGCGCGCCAATCGCTATCAGGAATGGCGCGGGCTGAAAAGTGAAGAAAATCAATTACTTGCAGAAATACGCCCGCGCGTGGAGTTAGCCGAAATTCGTCAGGCATTACGCAGCACGGAGCATCGGCTGGAAAATTTACGCAAGCAATCCAGCGAGCAGCAAACGCTGTTTGAGCAGGAACAGCGGCGTTTTGCGCGCAATGCCGATGCCATTGCGGCCACCGATTCGCAGCAAAAAAGCGCTGCCGCCGCACGTGAAGCCGCAACCGCACAACACAACGCAGCACTGACCCGCGCCACTGAAACCAAAAGCCTGCTCGCCTTCCGCGACGATCTGCGCGCACAGGCAAAAGCCGCCGGGCAGGATAGCGCGCAAGCTGCCACAAGACTGGAACAGCACCGGCCACGGCTGGCGGAAGTTAAAGCGCGTGCAGCCAACTTTACCGAACGCAATACGGCTTCGACCGCTCGCCTCGCGGCGCTGCGCAGCGGCAAACCTGCGCTGGAGCCTTACGTCGCACAACTGCGCGGCGCCCTGGATGAAGCGAGCATCGCTCACGTAATGCTGAGTGAAATTGTTGAAGTCAAAGATGCCGGATGGCAAGCCGCAGTGGAAGCATTGCTCGCACCGTACCGTCATCTGGTGCTGCTCAAACGCGCACGCGACCGTGATGCAGCGTGGCGCATCGGCGAGCGTTTGCAGTACCGCAGTTTTGTCACGCCCGATGTAGAGCCGCCACCCGTTGCCGTGTCCGGCAGCGTGCTGGAGATTGCGCGTTTCACCGGTGATGCGCCCGCGTGGCTGACGGCGTGGTTGAATCGCGTGCAGCGGGTTGAAGACGCTGCTGCCGGTGCAGAACGCGATGCACAGCAGGACTGGATTACCCGCGCGGGCTATCACCGCGAGCGGCGTGGCGCACGGCACAGCGGTGTGGCCGCGCGGGATTTTCGTTTTGGCGAGGCGGCACGCCATGCGCAATTGCAAGCGCTGGAAGCTGATTGCGCGCAATGGCGCATTGAACTCGATCAACTCGCCGCCGAAGAAAAAACCTTGCTCGCCAGCATCAGCCGCGATCAGGCAGTGGTGTCCGGCGTGAATGCCGCCGCGCTGCTGGCAAGCCGCGCGGAAGAATACGCCGCCGCCGAAACGCGGTTGGTAACAGAACAAGCCGCTGAAAAAGAAACCGGGGCTGCGCAACAAGCAGCGATGGAAGAAGAAGGCCGTTTGCACGGCGAACAAGGACGGCTCGCCGAAGAAAAGCGGCAACTCGAAGACGCACTGCGACAAGGCCAAAACGCATTGGCCGATACGCAGCGGCAAATTTATGTGCAGGCCGAGGAACAGCAAAAAACCATTGAGCGCGAAGGCCAGGTGCGTTCCGGCATGCCTGCCGCGTGGCTGGATGAAAGCGCGCTAGAAAGTCTGCTCGCGGAACACAACTCGCTGAAAAACGTGGATTTCCGCATCAGCCAGGTGCAGCATAAACTCACACAAGGCCAGTGGGAAACCGACGGAACCGTAATCCCGCGCCGTGATAAACTGGCTGAAGATGTTATCGGCAAACGTGAGCGTGTAGACACCAGCCGCCTGCAATGCAATCGCGCAAAAAAAATTACCGAAGACACGCGCGGCGAATATCTGAATGTGTTGCGCGCCACGGTGCGCACCTACGGCAAACATCTGCGCGAGCTGGGCTTGAAAGCGGGCATCGAGGTTGACTACGAAATGCCGCATCTCACCAATGAAGATGTGGCGCTGGCGCAAGCCGGATTGCACGTCAAATTCAACTTCGATCAAAAAGGCATGATCGGCATGAACGATGGTGAAGCCTCCGGCGGGCAGCAGGTGATGAAGTCGCTGATATTGCTGATCGCGCTGACGATGGAGGCCGAACGCCCCGGCGGTTTTGTGTTTATCGACGAGCCGTTTGCGCACCTGGACGTGATGAACATTGATCGCGTGGCGGCGTTTCTGCGCGCCACCCAAGCGCAGTATTTGATTACCACGCCGAGCACGCACAACATCAACGTGTTCAGCCCGGTGCAGCTTACGTTAGTCACGCAGAAAAAACGCCCTGGCGAACGCTGGGCACCACCGCTGGCGATGTTGCGCAGAGATGAAAGCAGCGTCAGCATTACCTGAAAACTGGTCAGCGCCCGACAGCGACGGCGTGTGCGTGCGCGCACTCGACGTGGGCGCAAAAACCACGTTGCGCGGGCGGCGGCTACGGCGCGCAATAAACGCGAATGTGCCAATAGTCGCAACCTGGCCAGCGCCTTGGCGTGATCTGCTTTTGCTGTGGCTCGACGGTGCAGCCAAGCGCCGCTGGAACACGTTACTTACTTTAGCGGGTAACGCTGGCTTCGACATGGCGCACGAGCTGCTGGATGCGCTGCTGCGCGCGGGACTCACTGAAACCGATGAGTCACGTGAGCGCGGGTTATGGAAAATTCAGCAAGTCACGTTTATTGAACGTGCGGCTTTGCGCGCAGCACTGGGGTTGCCCGACAATGATGCTTTGCGCGCGCAGCTTGCCCACGAAATTTCCCAGCCACCGCAAGACGCGCGCCTCATGCCGCTGTGGGCGGAACTCGCAGACTATCCACCCGCGCGCGGCCTTGAACGCTGCGCGCTGCTTCGTAAAGTGGACGATTGGATCGCGGCAAACCGCTTCGGCACG
>CANKUB010000060.1 GCA_947486575.1 Betaproteobacteria bacterium
AGCGCTTCGTCAATATCACCGGCAGCGATGCGTGCGCGTATGCCGTGCGGCTGTTTTACGGGTGGAATGCGATTGCCGAAGTCGTCGTCACGGACGATATTGCGCTGGCCGTTGCGATGCGACGTATCGCGATTCCCACGATTGTCACGATCTTCGCGTATCGATTCATGGCGATTGCTGCCATTGCGATTGTTGTTTTGGTTATTTTGCTCGCTACGATTGCCGCGCTGCTCACGTGGCTCGCGTGCTTCACGCGGTGCGCGCGGCTCGCGTGACATAGGTTGCTGTGCTTCGCGCGGCGCTGCTGTAGGGTCTGTTGCAACTGCGCCTTCAGCAACCGTACCCGGCGAAGGTAGTTGCTCGCCTCGCGCTTCTCCCCGATTCTCGCCATTCTGCCGGTTGCGTCCACGGCCCCGGCGTCTGCCGCGCCCTTCCCGGCCTTCGCGTTCGGGCTGTGCTTCTTGCGGCGCGCCATCGTTCGCTTGTTGAGGTTGCTGCGGCTGCCGCAGTTGCTGCTGCTGTCGGCCCTGCTGCGGGGGCGGTTCACTGCCCGGCTCAAATCCGGCAATCACCGTTTGCTCCACCGTGCGGCCCATCAGTGCTTCAATCGCTGCCAGCAGCGGCTGCTCTTCCGGCGACACCAGTGAAATGGCTTCACCAGTACTACCCGCGCGTCCCGTACGGCCTATGCGATGCACGTAATCTTCAGCCACGTGGGGCAAGTCGTAATTCACCACGTGTGGCAATTCTTCGATGTCGAGGCCACGCGCGGCGAGATCAGTCGCTACCAGAACACGCACCAGTCCCGCCTTGAAATCTGCCAGCGCTTTAGTGCGCGCGCCTTGACTTTTATTGCCGTGAATTGCAGTCGCGGATATGCCCGATCGCCCCAACTGATGCGCAAGCCGGTTGGCGCCGTGTTTGGTACGCGTAAACACCAGCACCTGTTTCCAGTCGCCGCTCTTGACCAGGTGCGCCAGTAAGGCACGCTTGCGATCCTGCCCTGCGGGATGCACACGCTGCGCTACCAGTTCTGATTCAGCATTGCGGCGCGCCACTTCAATCATCACCGGGTTGTGCAGCAGGCCATCGGCCAGCGCTCGAATCTCATCCGAAAATGTTGCCGAAAACAGCAGATTCTGCCGTTGTGCGGGCAGCAGCGCGAGAATACGTTTTACGTCGTGGATGAAGCCCATGTCGAGCATGCGGTCTGCTTCGTCCAGCACGAGTATTTCCACCTGCGACAAATCCACCGTCTGTTCATTGGCGTGATCCAGCAAGCGCCCCGGTGTCGCCACCAGAATGTCCACGCCTGCTTTCAGTGCCTCAATCTGAGGTGCAATGCCGACGCCGCCAAACACTACCGCTGAGCGCAGCGGCAAGTATTTGCCGTAGGTATGCACGCTTTCTTCGATTTGCGCGGCGAGCTCGCGCGTCGGCGTGACGATCAGCGCGCGTACCGGATAGGTGCCCGGCTCTGGCGGATTTTCCATCAGACGCTGCAACAGCGGCAGCGTAAAACCAGCGGTCTTGCCGGTGCCGGTTTGCGCACCGGCCAGCACGTCACAGCCCTCGAGAATTATGGGAATCGCCTGCACCTGCACCGGCGTGGGTTGCGTGTAGCCGGTATCGGCGACAGCACGCGTCAAATCGGGCATCAGCCCAAGATCGGCAAACAACTGACTCAAAAAATATCTCCCTGCGATCACCCTGCTGCGGAAAATGCCGCAAGAACCGGTTCAGGCTGATACCACTTGGGGTTTAAAGGTTCGGGGGAATCACTGTGCAGCGCTGCCGCTGCAACTTGATTATTCGCCACGATCAGGACGCAACCGCAAACCGGATGAAGCGGCGCTGATGTCCTAGAGGTGAATAATACACGAGTTGCGATTGCCCAGCGGTCAGCGTTCGATGCGACCGTGAAAAAAACGTAACCTGTTGTTTTTATACAACTATTTATTTACCTGCCTGCTATAAAAAACCTCATCGCCGCGCTGCTCGCATAACGCCCTTGATCTCACGAATCATCGACAGCACGCGCTTCATCTGATCCAGATTCACAATCTCCAGCGTAAATCGCATGCGCGCGAGCATGTCACGCGTCAGTGTATTGGTTGAAATGACGTTGGCGCGCTCGCGCGTGAATACTTCGCTGATGTCACGCAGCAGGCCCGTGCGGTCCAGCGCTTCAATCTCAATTTCTACCGGAAATGTCGCATCGCTGGCCGCACCCCACTCCGCCACAACGATGCGCTGCGCATCCAGCCGCTTGACGTTGACGCAACTCGCGCGATGGACGGTGACGCCGCGTCCGCGTGATACAAAACCAATAATCGCCTCGGGCGGCGCAGGCTTGCAGCATTTCGCCGGCACGGTCAGTAACTTATCCACGCCTACCACCAGTACGCCGCCGCCTCCGGCGCGGGATTTGCGCGACGCTGGACGCGGCGTTGGCATCATTTCCACTACAGGGGCAACCACAGGCGGTGGCCGCAAGGCGTCCTGAAGGCGTTTCGGCCCGACATCGCCGCGCCCGAGGTCAGCGAGAAAATCATTCAGTTTGTCATAGCCCTGCTCTTCAGCAAACTTATCGAGATTCAGTGCGGTCAGACCGTTGCGCTGCAATTCCTTGTCGAGCATGGCGCGGCCATGCGCCACATCAGCATCGTAGTTCAGCCGATTGAACCATTGCCGCACGCGACTGCGCGCACTCGGGCTTTTGAGAAAACCCAATTGGGGATTCAACCAGTCGCGGCTCGGCCCACCTTGTGTAGCGGCGGTAATTTCAACCTGCTGACCATTGCGCAACAGCGAATTCAGCGGCGCCATTACGCCATCGACCTTCGCGCCACGGCAGCGATGCCCCAACTCGGTATGCACGTGATAGGCAAAATCCACTGGCGTCGAATCCCTCGGCAGGTCTATGACTTTACCCTGCGGCGTAAAGACATAAATCGTGTCGTCAAACAGGCCTGTACGAAAGTGCTCGGCCAGATCACCGGTATCCTTGACCTCATCCTTCCAATCCAGCACTTGCCGCAGCCAGGCGATCTTTTCATCGTAACCCTTCTGGTGGCGCGCCCCTTCCTTGTAACGCCAATGCGCCGCCACGCCAAGTTCAGAACTCTGATGCATTTCATGCGTGCGAATCTGCACTTCGACGGATTTACCGTCAGGCCCGATCACCGCCGTATGCAACGAGCGGTAGTTGTTGCCCTTGGGCTTGGCAATGTAATCATCGAATTCCTTCGGAATCGGCGACCACAACTGATGCACCAGCCCCAGCGCCGCGTAGCAATCCTTGACGTCATCCACCAGCACGCGCACCGCGCGCACGTCATACAGCGCCTCGAAATCCATGCCCTTGCGCTGCATCTTGTTGTAGATGCTGGTGATATGTTTGGGGCGGCCCATGACCTCAGCTTTGACGCCCTCGCTCGCCAGTGCGCGCTTGAGCAGGGTCATCACTGCTTCAATATAATCTTCGCGATTAACGCGTTTGTCGTCGAGCAAACGCGCAATATTCTTGTACGCATCCGGGTCGAGAATATGAAATGCAATATCTTCCTGCTCCCACTTCAACTGCCACACACCCAGACGATTCGCCAGCGGCGCGAAAATATCGCGCGTGAGCTGCGCCGTTTCGCGGCGCGCTGTTTCATTGCCGCTCTTTACCGCCCAGCGTAAATCCTGGGTGTGCGCGGCAAGCTTGATCAGCACCACGCGCACGTCCTGCACCATTGCCAATAACATCTTGCGCAGTGCTTCGAGTTGCGCAGCCTGATCCTCAGGCCCCGCATGACGTGATCGCGCGCTGCCCACGCCGTGGCCCGACAACGCACCGATGGCATTCATGCGCAGCACGCCTTCGGCTAACGCCGATATCGACGCGCCAAATTTCTCACGCACGCGGCGCGCCGCACTGGCGTCCATCTCCAGCGCGGGCCACAGCAAGGCAGCCGCCACGGCCTCATGCCCCAAATGCAGATCGCTGAGCAGCGACACTGCGCCCAACGCGTGTGTCAGTACCGCTTCGCCATTTGCCAGCGTCTTGCCGTCATACAGCGGTGTGACATACGCCATCACGGCGTTCAGCGTTTTCGCGGCTGCATCAGATTCGCTCGAAGCAATCGCCTCGATCCACGCTGGTGAATCGGTGCCTTTGGGCGTGACGAGTTTGAGATGCGTGGCCTTTACCATGGGATTAAGTCTACTACACTATGAATGATTGGGATATCGTAACTAATTGTTTTAATGGGGTTTTATGAACATCTGCTACGTAACTGTGTTTATATCGGCACTGCCGTTACATCGTAGCTGAACAGCCATTCGTAGCGCTGCCGTACTTTTTCGGCCGTCCATTCACGATCAATGTATTCCTGCGCGGCAGCCGCATCGGCCAGTGTACGACTCTGAAAGCGACGACCATTTTCCGCCGAGCCCAGCACCACCTTCGTTGTGCGTTCCAGCCGCGCCTGTTCGTAGCGTGCCAAACCCTGCACGACATCTGTGTCCGCAGCGTCAAGCGCACGCCCGAGGATGTAACCGTCTTCGAGCGCCATCGAAGCGCCCTGCGCCAGCATCGGCAACATTGAATGGCAGGCGTCTCCCAGTAAACTGACGCGGCCCACACTCCATGTTGCCAGCGGTGCGCGGCCCATCAACGCCCATTTGTAGGGCGTTGCAAAATTGTCGATCATGTTGTGGATATCCGCGTTCCAGCCGTCGAAACAGGCGTGGCATTCCTCATGCGTACCATGAGCGCTCCACGATTCAACCGGCCAGCCTTCAACTTCGATGATGCCGTTGAAATTCATGTACTCGCCGCGATGCACGGGGTAATGCACCACATGCCCGCCCGGCCCCACCCAATTAGTGCCGATCATGCGGCGCATGCGGGCTGGCAATTTCTCCATGGGTATTACACCGCGCCACGACATCATGCCGGTGTAGACGGGTTTATCGTCGCCAAACAGCGCCTGCCGCACACGCGAATGCACACCATCAGAGCCGATCAATGCGTGGCCGGTAGCCAGGCGTTCGATACCGCCGCTTTCATAACGCAACGTAACACCCTGCGCCGCTTGCTCAAAGCCGCTGCAACGCGCATTCAAATGAATCGCATCCGCTTTTTCGCGTCGCACACCGTCGGCCAGTACTGCCAGCAAATCCGGGCGATATGTCAGATAGTGTGGAAATCCGTAACGTTCAACCGACTCTACGCCCACTTCGAACAGCTTCCACGACTGACCGCTGTTCCACAGGCGGATTTCCTTGCCTTCAGCCTCGCATGCCAACGCACGCAGCGCGTCAAGCACACCGAGTTCGTGCAGCACACGAACACCATTGGCGCTCAACTGCACGCCGGCGCCAACCTCGCGCAGTTCAGACGCCTGTTCGTAGACGTCAACGTCGAAGCCGCGCTTGAGTAAAGCCAGTGCGGCAGCCAGGCCGCCGATACCTCCACCGGCGATGAGAATGTGGGGTTTGGGGGATAGCGTAGTCATGGGGGGATTATAAATGCCCCAATACTATTTGGCAGGGGCTCTTAATCGAACGTGCAGCCCGATCAAATTAACGCATGTATTCCCGCACCACCACCGCGCGCACGGCATTCTCCAGCAAGCGGAACAGACTCACCGGCGCTATCAATGCCTGTGCCTGCTACCGCATCGAGGAGGCGGCCTCTGCCGCATGCGCCAGCAAAGCCTGTTGCTGGTTTGATTGATCAACGCTGTCAACGGTAGAACGCACCTGTTCGATTGACCTGCTGCTGCCATGTAAAGCAAGAACCCAGACTACATTTTTTACAATGTTACGTAACTTATTGTTTTTATTATAGTTTTTATAATTCGTCCGGGTCAGGCACAGCATCACCCATTAGCGGGGTCTGCCAATAGCGCCGATAGGTCGCGCGGTGAGGCGTGACTTTGATGGCCTCGGCCGCACCCATGTGCAATGTCACTGCGCCGTCACGGTCGTTGCGATATACGTGACTGCCCTGCCGTAAGTAGCGCTCTTCGACATCCACGTGAGGGTGGCCAAAGCGGTTGCGATACCCCACCGGATAAATCACGATGCGCGGATCGACCGCGCGTACGAATTCCGGGATCGACGACGTTTTGCTGCCATGATGCGGCGCCACCAGCACCTGCGCACGCAACGCAGCACGATTTGAATCGAGCAGTTTTTGCTCGGCGCGCGCTTCAATGTCAGCCGGAATCAGCGCGACATTTTTACCCGCTGCAATACGCAGTACGCAACCGCGATTGTTGTCCTTGACCGTTTCATCATCATAACTCGCGCGCGTAGGGTGCAGCATGTCGAAGCGCACGCCATCCCATTGCCAGCTTTGTCCGGCGAAACAGCGTATGGCTTTTTCGGACTCGAAACGCAGCGGGTCTACGTCCGGCAGTGAAGTCAGCAATTGCGCCACCGGCATCGCCTGTAACACCTACGACGCGCCGCCGTAATGATCCAGATCATCATGACTCACAATCAACGCATCCAGTTCCTTAACGCCCGCTGCGCGCAGGTAAGGCACAATCATGCGATTGCCCGCATCGGCTTGCGGCCCGTACGAAGGCCCGGTGTCGAACAGCAGCGCATGATTGCGCGTGCGCGCTACCACCGCGAGGCCGTTGCCCACATCCAGCACAGTGAGTTGTAATTCGCCTTCGTTCAGTGGCGGCGGCGCCGCCAGAAACAGTGGTAACAGCCACGCAAGGCCCGTCCAGCGCAATGGAAATCCGCGCGGCAGCAACAAGATTACGGCTCCCGCAACGGCCATGGCAACGGCCCAGTCCGGCGGCGCATGTTGCTGCCATACCGCTGCGGGCAGATTGCTCATCCACTCCAATGCAAGCGTGCAGCCCGCCATCACGGCATGCGCAAGGTGCAGCCCCCAATCAAATGGCAACAACATCCCCACCAAAGTGAGCGGCACCACCACCAGACTCACCAACGGAATCGCCAGTGCATTCGCCACCGGCGAAATAATCGATACCTGTTGAAACATCGCCAGCAGCGCTGGCATCAGCGCCAGCGTTACCGCCCATTGCACTTGCGCCCATGTCACCAACCAATGCGCCGTACCGATGCGCCCCACGCTCACATACAAAATGACGCCCACCGCCCCAAACGATAACCAGAAGCCGGCCGCCAGCACAGCCCACGGATCAATCAGCACCACCACCAGCAGCGCCAGACTCAACACCCCCAATGCCGAGCTCACGCGATTAAGCCATAGCGCAACGGCCATCACCGTCAACATGTAGAGCGTGCGCTGCGCAGGCACTTCAAAGTCCGCGAGCAGGGTGTAGACCAGCGCGGCAGTCACACCAGCGATTACTGCGGCCTTGCGCGCAGGCAATCGCAGCACCAGACGCGCGCTGCGCCGCCACAATCCGTAGGCCAAAGTGAAGATCAGCCCTGATACCATCGTTACATGCAGGCCGGAAATCGACATCAAGTGATTAACGCCCGTACGCGTAAAAATCTGCCATTGATCAGGCGGGATCGCACGCTGATCGCCGATAGCCAGCGCCGCCAGCACACCCGCGTAAGGCTTGTCCGGCAGCGCCTGAAGAATGCGCTCGCGCAGGCGTTCACGCGCGGCTTCGATCCAGTACGCTGGCTTATGAACCATGGCATCAATACGTCTGCTTCCGCTTTTTGGACGCACCGTGCCAGTGGCGCGAACATTGCGCTCGAATAGCCACGCTTCGTAATCAAACCCGTGCGGATTGGCGCTGCCACGCGGGCGGCGCAATCGCACCGTAAGTTGCCAGCGCTCGCCTGGCTTAATCTCCGGCTGCGAACCCCGCTCGCCATCTTTGGCAGCCGTGCCCCACCAACTCAGCGCGATGTGCGATGGAATCACGGCGTCCGGCGTCAAGACGCGCTCGACGTTCAGCTCAAAACGCAGACTGCGCTCGTAGCGCAGCGGCAGACTGGCGACCACGCTGACCACTTGCACATCGCGGCCTTCCCAATCGGGTGACAAGGCGTCGTTCATGCGCATTTGCGCGCGGGTGGCGGCGTAGAAGAACCCGGCGGCAAGGCAGCATACAGCCATTGCTGCGAGAAAAATCCAGCGCTGCTTGCGCAGCAGTCATGCCAAGCCTGCTAATGGCAGCAATACGACCGTCCACGTCAACGGCGGTAAGGCCGCCTGCTGCTGGAGTAGTGCGATGCCTGCAACGAAAAAGATTATGAAGAAAGGCAATGTATAAATCAGAAAATGGCAGGATGCTCTAAAAACCGAGTAACGCGCGCTGCTGCGCTTGTCTGCAAGACAAGGGTGGTGCGTTTGTCTGGTGTGCCCGGAATATCGCTACAATCGGCCCATGTTACGCAAGTATCTGCGGCGTGTGCTGCCGAGTCATCAATTCATACGTGAGCATCGTTACATCGCGCGCTTCAGCCACCGGCTGCACCATCATAACCTGTGGCATCTGCATCGCCGTGCTGTCGCGGGCGGCGTGGCTGCGGGCTTGTTTGCAGGGATGATCCCCGGCAGCAATCCGGTGCAGTTTACGGCGGGCGCACTGCTGGGCATTGCCTTCAAGGTGAATCTGCCATTGTCGATGCTGGTAACGCTATACTCAAATCCATTCACCATCGTGCCACTGTATTGGCTGGCGTTCAAATTGGGGCAACTGGCGTTGCTGCAAAGGGGCGGCGAGTTGCCATCGTTCAATGTGGGACTCGAAGGTAAAGGCTATTCGGAGTGGCTGTCCATCGCGCTGCATTGGCTGACCAGCGCGGGCAAGCCATTGCTGATCGGGTTGCCACTGCTTGCCATACTACTGGCAATCATCGGATACTTCGTCACCGACTGGGCATGGCGCCTCGGTGTCATGTGGCAATGGCGCCAGCGCGCCCATCGTAATATTCGTAACGTTCATCGCAAAAAGAATCCCCCACCGTGAAGCCCCGTTACTGGACCCGCGCCACCACTGAACTTTCGGCACGCGATCCTGTGCTGAAAAAGCTTATTGAGCAGCACCACAGTCTCACGGTGGGCAGCCGTGGTGATGCGTTTCAAACGCTCGCCCGCGCCATTGTCGGGCAGCAGATTTCAGTCAAGGCCGCACAAAGTGTATGGGATCGCTTTGTCGCTGCGCACAGTGCGGTATCGCCCGCCGTTATCGCAGCATCCACCACCGAGACGCTGCGTAGCTGTGGTTTATCCGGGCAAAAATCTGGCTACATCCTCGATTTGGCCGCACATTTTTACGATGGCCGCCTGCAACCGGCGGGCTGGAAGCGCTTGCCTGACGAAACCCTGATCGCCGAGTTGATTCGTGTCAAGGGCATAGGCCGCTGGACGGCGGAGATGTTTCTAATTTTCAATCTGGCGCGGCCCAATGTGTTTCCCGTGGGTGATCTGGGCCTGCAAAACGCTATCGCGCTGAATTACAATCGTGGCCGCAAGCCCGAGCCTGCACGCATGCAGCGCGTCGGTGACACATGGGCGCCCTGGCGCTCGGTGGCCACGTGGTATATGTGGCGCAGCCTTGAGGCAACGCCCGTCGAATACTGATTGCCCGTGTCTTTCATGTCCGAACACTATATCCCCGCTTCCGCCCTGCCCCAGCGCCCTTACATGCGTTTTGTGTGGGGCTTTCTTGCGCTGATGATAATCATGGCCATCGGTTCTATCGGCTACAAAATTATCGGCGGCGAAAAAGCCACCTGGATCGACTGCATCTACATGACGTTCATTACGGTGGCCACCATCGGCTACAGCGAAATTATCGATCTCAACAACAGTCCCGGCGGGCGCGTATTCACCATATTTATCGGATTCGCCGGGATAGGCGTATCGACGTATTTGTTGTCTACGTTTACCGCGTTCCTGCTCGAAGGCAAAATCAATGAAGCGCTGTGGAGAAACCGAATGGAAAAGAACATCCATAAACTGAATCAGCATTTTGTATTGTGCGGCAGCGGGCGTGTCGGTCGCAATGTGGCGCATGAACTTTCTATCACGGGCCGCGCTTACGTCGTCATTGATGTCGATATGCACGAAATCGAAACCCATCTCGAAAAGCATGCGAAAACGCTGTACGTGCATGGCGACGCCACCGACGACGATGTGCTGCTCAAGGCGCATGTGGAAAGTGCCACGGGCGTATTCGCCGTGACTGGCGACGACGGGCGTAACCTGCTGATTACGATTACCGCGCGGCAATTGAATCCCAACGCGCGCATCGTTGCGCGCTGTCACGAGGTGCGTAATATCGAGAAGCTGCGCAAGGCTGGTGCCGACGCCATTGTGTCGCCAGATTTCACCGGCGGCATGCGTATCGTATCGTCGATGATTCGCCCGCAAGTGGTGAGTTTTCTCGACGAAATGCTGCGCTCGGATAAAAATCTGCGCGTCGAAGAAATTCATGTCGGCGATGGCTTTCACGAGACCACACTCGGCGCGCTCAATCTGCATCACAGCGACTACATTGTGCTGGCGCTGCGCGAAAGGGATTCATGGCAATTCAATCCTGCCGCTGATGTAGCGCTCAAACCGGGTGCAACTCTGGTGGTCATGACCACACCCGGCGGGCGTAGTGCATTGGCCGCGCGCTTTGCCGCTGCCGCTCTTCCGCAGGAAGGCTAACGTATTGTTTTTAATAAGTTATTTTGAATCACGCTGAATTCGTTACTGCCTATCGCGCTGGTCGCATCACCGTGCAAATTGATCCGACACTGGCGGCACGCCTGCTATCCGCACGATTGCTGTTGCCGTTGATGGGCCTGCCGGTGCTCGGGGCCGGTGTCGCACTTGCGCTACTGGGTTGGCTGTGGAGCGGCTTATGCGCAATCGCACTGGGCATCATCGTGCCGCGTATGATCAAACGCTCCGCACCGCATTTTTTGCTGACGCAAGCGCTGGAAGATGCACCGCTGTTCAATGAACTGATGCTTGCTGGAGCCTTGCACGTACGTGAGGTTTAAGTGTGACGAACCCCATAGCCGTGTGAGCTACGCAGTCCTACCCGGTCGTTAACACGCCATCGATGAGCCGCACGGTACGATTTGCGCGCGCGGCAATTTCCATATCGTGCGTAACGATCACAAAGCTGGTGCCGCGTGATTTATTCAGTTCCAGCATTAAATCAAATACCGCCTGCGCGTTCTGGCGATCAAGATTGCCGGTGGGCTCATCCGCCAGCACGCAGGCAGGCTGCGTTACCAGCGCACGCGCCAATGCCGCGCGTTGACGTTCACCACCTGAGAGTTCGCCGGGCGTATGTTCAAAGCGGTGTGCAAGCCCCACTTCGCTGAGTAAATCGCGTGCCGCTTTGCAGGCTTCTTCTTTTGGCATACGGCGGATCAGCAGCGGCATCGCCACATTTTCAACCGCAGTGAACTCCGGCAGCAAGTGGTGAAACTGATAGACAAAACCCAACGACTGATTGCGCGTCATGCCGCGCTCGGCTTCGCTCTGGTTGCGGATATTTTTGCCCATGATAAAAATATCACCGCCACTGGCATCATCCAATCCACCCAGCAGATGCAGCAACGTACTTTTGCCTGAGCCTGATGCGCCCACGATGGCAACGCGTTCGCCCCGTGCGACCGCAAAATTCACACCCGTCAGAACCGGCACTTCCGCAAGACCATCCTGCTGAAATACTTTGCGCAAGCCACGACATTCGAGCACAAAATCACGCATCACCTCATTCATACCTGAGCGCCTCCGCCGGATTCACTCTGGACGCCCGCCAACTCGGGTAAATCGTCGCCACTGCCGACATCACGAACGAAAACAGCGCTGTCACCACCACATCCATCGGACGCAATTCGGAAGGCAGTTCGGTGATCTGGTAGATGGATGGATCAAGAAAGCGCATGCCAAACACGCGCTCAACAAAGCCCACAATATCAGCGACATACAGCGCACCCAGCACACCAAACACAATGCCGAAAAACACGCCGGTAAGCCCGATCACAATACCCTGCGTCATGAAGATTTTCATCACGCCACCGGGTGATGCGCCGAGCGTGCGCAGAATGGCGATGTCCGGCTGCTTTTCTTTCACCACCATAAACAGGCTGGACACCAGATTGAATGCCGCAATCGCAATGATAAAAAACAGCAGCAGCGACATCATGCGTTTTTCGATATCCACTGCCCTGAAATAATTGGCGTTAACGCTGGTCCAATCGGAAATCACCGCATTGTTCGGCACTTTGCCCGCCAGCTCATAACTCACGGCTTTCGCGCGAAACAAATCATCCAGTTTCAAACGCACGCCGGTAACGTCATCTCCCATGCGGTAAAGTTTTTGCGCATCCTCAAGATGCGTCAACGCCAGGCCCGCATCAATCTCGTGATGACCGATACTGAATGTGCCCACCACCGTGAATTGCCGCAGCCGCGGCAGCAAGCCAGCCGGAGTGACCTGTCCTTGCGGCGCCACCAGCACCACTTTGTCACCCACATTGACATTCAGTGCACGCGCCAGCGAATCGCCAAGAACAATCGTGAATTCACCGGGTTTTAAAGCCTCCAGCGAGCCGCGACGCATGTTCTTGGAAAGATCATCCACCGTGCTTTCCATCTCCGGCAAAATGCCGCGCAGATACGCGCCGCGTACCTGACTGCCACTGGTCAGCAAACCCTGCGCGTTCACATAAGGCGCTGCCGCCAGCACGTGCGTATTGGTGCGCGCCGCATCGGCAACTTTTTTCCAGTCGGCCAGCCGCTCGTTACTGCCCGCGATCTGCACATGGGCCACTGCCGACAGCATGCGCGTGCGCACTTCTTTCTGAAAGCCATTCATCACCGACAATACGGTTATCAGCACCGTCATGCCAAGCGCAATACCCACCACGCTGATCAGTGAAATCACCGAAATAAAGCGCGTGCGCTGGCGCGAGCGTGTGTAGCGCAGGCCGATAAAAAATTCGTAGGAATTCAAGAGAGAGGCTTTGCGGA
Source organism: Betaproteobacteria bacterium (assembly GCA_947486575.1). GTDB lineage: Bacteria > Pseudomonadota > Gammaproteobacteria > Burkholderiales > SG8-41 > UBA5216. The sequence continues at coordinate 12,947 of CANKUB010000060.1, forward strand.
AAACGCGGAGTTTACTTCAATTCGCAAGGTTCCGGGGCAGCCACGGGTGCTACACTCGCGCGCCACTGCCATGCAATGCACCTTATACATTCCCCACCTGATTCCGCCGCGTGACGCCGGTGATGCACTGTGGCGCAGCGTAGACGCGCCGCAACTCAAAACGCTGCTGGCGCGCGCCGCTTACATCAGGGACAAACACACCAGCAACGATGCCCTTCTATGCGATACATTTGGTATTGCGCAACAACTAAACAACCCGCTGGCGCCCCTATTGGTCAGTCATCAGGGCGTCGACGCGTCAAGCGACTATTGGCTGTGCGCCACACCGGTGCATCTTGAAACGCGCCGCAATGCACTGGTGCTTGCTGATGCCACTACGCTGAGAATAACCGCTGCTGAATCTGCTGCATTTGTGGCTACGCTCGCGGAGCATCTGCGTGAAGAAGGGCTGACATTGCATGCGCCGCAACCAGATCAATGGTACTTGCGCAGCAACATAACGCCAGCCATAACAACCGCCAGTCTCAGCAGCGTAACAGGCCGCGATGTGCGCCCGTTCCTGCCCAAAGGCACTGACAGCGCGCGCTGGCATCGCGTACTCACTGAAATTCAAATGCTGCTGCACACGCACCCCGCGAACGACGCACGCGAAGCGCGCGGCATGGTGCCGGTAAACAGTGTGTGGCTGTGGGGCGGCGGTACTCTGCCTGCAGCGGTATCTGCGCCATTTGTTTCGGTGTGGAGCGATGATGCCGTGATGCGTGCGTTGGCGCACCACAGTGGTTGCGGCATTGCGCCGTGCCCCGCTGTCATTGACCCCGCTACACTGGAAGGAGGTGCGCATTTATTTTCGTATGAATCGCTCACGCCACTGCTGCGGCTGGGCAACACACAAGCGTGGTGCAACGCTGTGACCGCGCTGAATCAAAACTGGTTGATACCCTTGATGGATATGTTGAAGTCACGTCGTCTGAGTACGTTGACGCTGGTATGTTCCGACGGCAGCGATGTAATGCGGTTTGTCATACACCCTGGCGACCTATTTAAAATATGGCGTAAAAACAGATACTTACAGTAGATTATGCCCACGATTACCACGCGTGCCGTCACGCTTGAAAACCTTGCTGCATTGACGCAAAGCGGTGTTCATCCGCTGCTGGCGCGCATCTATGCCGCGCGCGGCATTGCCAGCGATCAGCAATTGGCTACTGGTCTTGAACGACTGCATCCGCCGCAGTCCATGTTGAATCTCACACACATGGCAGTCCTGCTCGCTGATGCGATCGGTCAGAAAAAAAAGCTGCTGATTATTGCTGACTATGATGCTGACGGTGCTACTGCCTGCGCCGTGGGCATGCGCGCGTTGCGTTTGATGGGCGCCCACATGGATTACCTCGTACCCAATCGCTTCGAATACGGCTACGGTCTGACGCCGGAAATCGTGCAACTCGCGGCGCGCGAGAAAACGCCCGACGTAATCATCACCGTCGATAACGGCATCGCCAGTGTGGATGGTGTGGCCGAAGCCAATCGCCTCGGCATCAAAGTGTTGATTACCGATCATCATTTGCCGGGTGATATGCTGCCGGATGCGTGGTGCATCATCAACCCGAATCAGCACGGTTGCCCATTCCCCAGTAAAAATCTGGCGGGCGTGGGCGTGATGTTTTACTTGATGCTGGCGTTGCGAGCTGTTCTGCGCGAACGTGGCGTTGCCAATTTGCCGAATCTGGCGCATTTGCTTGATCTGGTTGCGCTCGGCACGGTGGCCGATGTGGTACGGTTGGACGAAAATAATCGCATTCTGGTTTCACAAGGGCTGCAACGCATTCGCGCAGGCCGCGCGCAACCGGGCCTGCTTGCGCTGCTGCGCGTGGCAGCACGCGACCCTGCGCGCGTGGGTACCTACGACATGGGTTTTGCGGTGGGGCCGCGCCTGAATGCCGCCGGGAGGCTGACTGATATGTCACTCGGCATTGAATGTTTAGTCACCGATGACGCCGCACGCGCACAAGAAATCGCGCAAGAACTCGATGCGCTCAACCGCGAACGTCGCGCCATCGAAGCCGATATGCAGGAAGCCGCGCTCGCAGCTCTCGAAAAAACCGCCACAGCCACCGGCTACACGGTGTGCCTGTATGACGAGCTATGGCATCAAGGTGTAATCGGTATTGTCGCCTCGCGCATCAAAGACAAATTTCATCGCCCGGCGGTGGCGTTTGCGCGCGGCATTGCGGGTGAAATCAAAGGCTCCGGCCGCTCCATACGCGGCCTGCATTTGCGTGATGCACTTGATCTGGTTTCCAAGCGCGCGCCGGGGCTAATACTCAAATTTGGTGGTCATGCGGCGGCGGCGGGTTTAACGCTGCGCGAGAACGACTTCGCTCAATTTCAATTCCTGTTTGAAGATGTGGTGCGCACCCTGCTCTCACCTGCAGATCTTGAACGCGAAATCGAAACCGACGGCTCGTTGCCGGTCAAGCATGCCACGCTCGAATCGGCGCATGCGCTGCGCGATGGCATCTGGGGACAAGGCTTTCCAGAGCCGCGTTTTTCAGACCCGTTTGAAATCGTGCAGCAGCGTGTGGTTGGCGAACGGCATCTCAAACTGCGGCTGCGGCGTGATGGCAAAATTTTTGAAGGCATATTGTTTGGTCACAGCGAGCCTTTGCCCGAAGCAATACGCGCGGTCTATCGCTTCAGCATCAACGAATACAACGGCGTGACTTCGACGCAATTGATGGTGGATCATTGGGAGCATTTGTAGTCGATGGCGGTTATAATCGCGCTTTAAAAGGACACTGCGCATCATGGAAGCCGAACGCATCAACGCCATCGCCAAGCAACTCGCGGATATCGATTCCCGTGCCACGGAGCTGCGGAGGTATCTTTGACTTCGACACTAAACGTAACCGTCTGGATGAAGTTGTAAGGTTCGCCGAAGACCCCGCCGTGTGGGGCGACAGCAAGCGCGCACAAGAGCTGGGCAAAGAACGCAAGGCGCTCGAATACACCGTCAACTCGCTCACCACACTGGCATCGGGCCTGCGTGATGCGCAGGACTTGTTTGACATGGCACGAGAAGAAGCCGACGACGACACCCTGCTTGCCGTGGCCAACGACACGCAAGCGCTGGAAACCACTGTCGCCGAGATGGAATTTCGCCGCATGTTCTCTGGCGAAATGGATATCAACAACTGCTTTCTCGATATTCAATCCGGCTCTGGCGGCACAGAGGCGCAGGATTGGACTTCGATTCTCGAACGCATGTATTTGCGTTATTGCGAAACCAAAAAATTCAAAGTTGAACTGCTCGAAGAATCGCCCGGTGAAGTTGCTGGCTTGAAAAGCGCATCGCTGAAAGTCAGTGGTGAATATGCGTATGGCCATTTGCGCACCGAATCCGGCGTACATCGGCTGGTGCGCAAATCGCCGTTTGATTCCAACAACCGGCGACATACCTCGTTTGCCAGTGTGTTTGTTTACCCCGAAGTGGATGATTCGATTCAAATTGACATCAATCCGGCGGATTTACGCACCGATACTTTTCGCGCGTCCGGTGCGGGGGGACAGCACATTAACAAGACTGACTCCGCCGTGCGTATCACGCATATTCCCTCGGGTATTGTGGTGCAGTGCCAAAACGATCGTTCGCAACATCGCAACCGCGCCGAAGCGATGGCGATGCTGAAATCACGTTTGTTTGAACTGGAAATGCGCAAGCGAAACGAAGAAAAGCAGGCGATGGAAGATTCCAAAACCGACATCGGCTGGGGCCATCAAATTCGCTCTTACGTGCTGGATCAGTCGCGCATCAAAGATTTGCGCACCAACATCGAAATCGGCAATACGCAAGCGGTGCTGGATGGCGCGCTGGATACTTTTATTGAAGCCAGTTTGAAGCAGGGGTTGTAAACATGGATGAACAAAACAAACCGCCAGAGCAAGACACTAACAAGATCATCGAAGAGCGCCGCGCCAAGCTGACGGCGCTGCGCGCCAAAGGCATTGCCTTCCCCAATGATTTTGTGCGCGAGCATCACGCGGGCGACTTGATGGCGAAGCACAGCGCAACGGAACGTGAAGCGCTGGCGCTAGAAGCCATCAGCGTCACCGTCGCCGGTCGCATCATGCTGAAGCGCGTGATGGGCAAGGCGAGTTTCGCCACCATTCAAGACACCAGCGGACGCATGCAGGTTTACATTTCCGAAGGCGACACCGGCAAAGATGCGCAGGATGCCTTCAAGCATTACGACATTGGCGACATCATCGGCGTTACTGGTACGTTGTTCAAAACCAAAACCGATGAACTGACCATACGCTGTAAGCATTTGTCTTTATTGACAAAATCGTTACGACCGCTGCCGGAAAAATTTCATGGCCTGAGCGATCAGGAAATCAAGTACCGCCAGCGCTATGTGGATTTAATCGTCAACGAAGACACGCGTGCCACTTTCCTCAAGCGCTCGAAAATCATTCAAGTGATACGCAACGTGCTGGTGGCGGATAACTATCTTGAAGTTGAAACGCCGATGATGCACCAGATACCGGGCGGTGCTGCGGCACGTCCGTTCGTCACGCATCACAACGCGCTCGACATGCAGTTGTTTTTGCGCATTGCGCCGGAGTTGTATTTGAAGCGCCTGGTGGTCGGTGGCTTTGAAAAAGTGTTCGAGATCAATCGTAACTTTCGTAACGAAGGCATGTCCACGCGACACAATCCTGAATTCACCATGCTGGAGTTTTACTGCGCCTACATGGAAGTCAACGGCATGATGGATTTTATTGAGCGCCTGATACGCGAAACTGCCGCAGCTACCGGGCAGACCAAAGTGGTGTATCAGGGCAAGGAAATTGATTTCGCACAACCCTATGATCGCCTGACCATCGCAGCTGCGATTAAAAAATACCAGCCCGACATCAGCGACGACGTACTGAACGACAAGGCAAAAATTCTTGCCAAACTGAAAGCCCTCCACGTCGAGCCACGCACTACGGATGGTCTCGGCGCACTGCAGTTAACCTTGTTTGAAAACACCGTCGAAACCAAACTACACAATCCGACGTTTCTGATTGACTACCCGGCAGAGGTATCACCCCTCGCACGCCGCAGCGACAAAAATCCCGAAATCACCGAGCGCTTCGAGCTGTTCATCGCAGGCCGCGAAATCGCCAACGGCTTTTCGGAGCTTAACGATCCCGAAGATCAGGAAGCCCGATTTGATGAACAAGTCAAGCTAAAAGACGCAGGCGATCATGAGGCCATGCACAAAGATAAAGACTACATCCGCGCGCTCGAATACGGTTTGCCGCCGACTGCCGGTGCAGGCATCGGTATCGACCGTCTGGTGATGCTGCTCACCGACAGCCCGTCAATACGCGATGTGATTTTGTTTCCGCAGATGCGGCCTGAGTAACACTATTGCGCGAGGTGATCATGGATCAGCCACTGTGGGCCCCCTCCCCCCAACGCGTCGCCGACTCCAATCTGTCGGCGTTTACAAACTTTGTCGCCGAACGCTACGGCGTAAAGGCGGCAAATTACGCCGAACTGCATGCATGGTCTTGCACAAACCGCGAACAGTTCTGGCAGGCCATCTGGCAATTTTGTGGCGTGGTGAGTTCCACGCAAGGTGACATCATCTTGGCAGAGCGTGACCGCATGCCCGGCGCGCGCTGGTTTCCCGAGGCAAGCCTGAATTTTGCAGAGAACCTGCTGCGTCAGCGTGACGATTCCGCCGCCATCGTTTTCTGGGGTGAAGAGCAACTCAAGAGCGAGATCACCTGGGCCGAACTGCATGGCGAAGTATCACGGCTCGTCCAGGCACTGCGGGCGCAGGGTGTGAAGCCCGGCGACCGGGTAGCGGCATACTTGCCCAATCTGCCAGGCGCCGTCATCGGCATGCTGGCCACCGCCAGCATCGGCGCAGTATGGTCATCATGTTCGCCTGATTTTGGCGTGCAGGGCGTGCTGGACCGATTTGGACAGATAGAGCCCAAGGTGTTACTCGCGGTGGATGGCTATTTTTACATGGGCAAATCCATCGATGTATTGCCACGCGTGAATGCCATCGCTGCGCAACTACCCACGGTGGAAAAAGTCGTGGTGGTGCCCTACACGCGTGCCGAGGTGCCGCTTGAAGGCATACGCAATGCCGTTGATATGCGCGATTTCACGGCACCGTTTGCGCCGCAAGACATTCATTTCGAGCGCCTGCCCTTCGATCATCCGCTTTACATTTTATATTCGTCGGGTACCACAGGCGTTCCCAAGTGCATCGTACACGGCGCGGGTGGTACGCTGTTGCAGCACCTGAAAGAGCATCAGCTGCACACTGATGTAAAGCCCGGCGACCGGCTGTTTTACTACACCACCTGCGGCTGGATGATGTGGAACTGGCTGATGTCAGGCCTTGCTTCACGCGCCACATTGATGCTCTATGACGGTTCGCCGTTCGTGCGACGCGGCCGTATTTTGTGGGATTATGCCGAGGCTGAAAACATCACCATCTTCGGCACAGCCGCTAAATACATCGATGCCATTGCCAAGCTCAATCTTGAACCAGCGGTGTCGCACAAACTGCCAAATCTCAAAGCGCTGCTCTCAACCGGTTCGCCGCTCGCGCCGGAAGGTTTTGACTATATCTATCGCAATATCAAGCAGGATTTACACCTTGCTTCGATTTCCGGCGGCACGGATATTGTGTCCTGTTTTGCACTAGGCAACCCTGCTGCGCCTGTCTGGCGTGGAGAGATTCAGGCACCGGGCCTCGGCATGAGAGTAGAAGTGTTCGACGAAGATGGCCATGCGCTGCTTTGCGAAAAAGGCGAGCTGGTTTGCACCGCCCCGTTCCCCTCAATGCCGCTGGGATTTTGGAACGATGCCGACGGCAGCAAATATCACGCCGCGTATTTCGATAAATATCCGGATGTGTGGTGTCACGGCGATTATCTGGAAACCACCGAACACGGCGGGTTGATTATTTATGGCCGTTCAGACGCGGTGCTCAATCCAGGTGGCGTACGCATCGGCACTGCCGAGATTTACCGTCAGGTGGAAAAGCTCGATGAAGTTGTCGAAAGTATTGCCATCGGCCAGGATTGGAGCAACGACGTGCGCGTAGTGCTGTTCGTGCGCCTGCGCGACGCGCTTACGCTCGACGAGGCACTGATCAACAAAATCAAGCAGCAAATTCGCGACAACACCACGCCACGTCATGTGCCGGATAAAGTGTTACAAGTTGCTGACATTCCACGCACGCGTAGCGGCAAAATCGTCGAACTAGCCGTGCGCAATGTCGTGCATAACTTGCCGATCAAGAACAGGGAAGCGCTATCCAATCCCGAGGCGCTTGAGCTTTTTCGCATGCGCTCTGAGCTGCAAAATTGACGGTTACACCTGCTGAACGTTTTTTCACGTATCGTAAGTATATGATTTATATAACGAAATTAACCAGCCATTCAGCGACAGGCATGATATCCTAATGTTTCGGGATATATACAACGCGCAAACCGAAGAAACCTAAGGGGGGCACCATGCCCGTTTCTGCCACGACCAGTCGCACTATTACTATTGCCGCCATCGCAGCCATTGCGGTTGTTTCTGTTGGCATCGGTTTTATCTCGGACTACGCATCAGAAACCGATGCGATTGACAAAATGTCCGCTATCTCAAAGGCAAGTAAGGTGCCTGCGGCTGCGGTAGAACCCACTGCAGCGGCATCGTCTGCGCCATTCACCACAGCGCTCGCCAGAGAAGCGACGCAAGCCACCCCTGACGCCGTGCAACCAGATCCGGCGACGGCATCCGCTACGCAAACTCAGGTTGCTACAGTAACAGGTGCGCCCGCGACGCCCGCCACAACCGTGGCGAATGCGCAGCAAACGTCACCGCCGTTTAACTACGCACCCGTTGGCGTGCCAGCAGCTGGCGCTGCCGCAAACGCACCTGCACGCAGTGTACTCTCGCATTCTTCTGCGCTAAGCAATGCGCAATCCGTGGCACCCACACCTGAAGTACCTGCCACACCCACAGCAACGGTGCGGCAATAAATTCACCGCTCTCTGACCCGTAGCTTGCCAGCGGTGTGCGGCTGCCACGTATCAAACCCGATTGCAAGTAATTGATTATATGGGTATTTTATTAGCGAATACCCAGATACTCATCCGGTAATTTCGGGCTTGATGGATCCACCACTTCTGCCACTGGTTGTTCTGCGCTTTCCGCACGAATGGCTGCAAAACTCTCCGGCGTTTCCAGGCTCACCCGTCCCAGCGCAGCGCTGCGATAATCGGTCAACAAAGTAATTGCCGCCTTTTCAAAATCAAAGCCTGCACCTTTCAGCCGGTAACCGCGTCTGGCGGCGACGGCTTCGATTACGCTGACACCGTCGCTGGGCTTCAGCGCATCGGATTGCGGCATGAAGTTGTAGCGCACCATCAACGCTTGCGGATACCGCGCCAGCAAAATCTCGCCTAAAAATATCGCCACTTCAGATTCGTGATACGCCTTGACGCCGATCATGTGACTGGCTGCAAGCATCAGGCCATCGCTGGGGTATTCGATGCGCGGCCACATCAGGCCTGGCGTATCCGTCAGACTCATTTCCGAGGATAGTTCGTATCGCGCCAGCGCTTTGGTCACCGCAGGCTCATCCCCCACCTTGGCGGCACGCCGCTTGAGCAGCGCGTTGATCAATGTTGATTTGCCCACGTTCGGCACACCCATGATCATCATGCGCAGCGGCTTGAAATTGTCGTTGCGGTGCGGCGCAAGTTTTTTGGCGGCGGCCAGCACTTTGCCGGTTTCGCCGGATTTTTTGCAGGATAACGCAATCGCCTTCACATTCTTTTGTGCGTTGAAAAACCGCAGCCACGATTCGGTAACCACCGGATCAGCCAGATCAACCTTGTTCAACAGCTTGAGACAAGGCCGCTGGCGATGGGTGCGCAGCGTTTCGACCATGGGATTTGAGCTTGCCATTGGGCAACGCGCGTCAAGCACTTCGATGATCAGATCGTGCTCCGCCATAGCGGCTTTGGCTTTAGTGACAGCGACGGCCATATGGCCGGGATACCAGTTGATCGCCATGAGATTTATTCCAGCCGCGCAAATCGCGGCATGGATATGCCGTCGACGACAACATTCTCAGCGAACATGGCAGCAGGCCGCACCCAAAGGCCATGCTCGCCGTCCTCGCCGTATAGCGGACGGTAAACCACCATCATCTCGCGCGTCTCCGAATGTTGTGCCATGCCGATCACTGCGTATTCCTTGCCTTTGTAATGCCGGTAGCGACCCGGCTCTACCACGATAGCGCCCAAAAAATCTCCTTCCACAGGTTCGATAAGTGACAAGCGCATCACGCCGCTCGATTCAGTGTCACAATGTAGCCTGAATTTCTTCAGGATGCTCGTACCGTGTTCGAAAATATTTTCAAAAAAGACGCCACCGCCACCTCTGTTGCGTCAGAGGCGGAAAAATCACCCGCTAACGCACCGATGCACGCCGTTGCAGCGCTTTCTGTCGAAGAGACGCAAGTTTGGCGAGATCGCATCGCTGCGGCTGCGTCAGACGACACCACACTGCTGCAACTAACGCATGATGCGCCTGGTGTGCCGCTCAAGCTCGCCGCCATTGAGGCATTGACGCACGAGGCCTCCTTCAAGCAGGCCATGCACGATTTTCGCGAACACGACAAGCGTCTATATCGCGCCGCGAAGTCGCGTTGGGAAGCCATCAGCGGCAAGCGCATCGCGACCGACGAAGCGACCGCACTGATTGCCAGCGCGCGCGCGCTGATTGAACAGGAATCCGTTCCGGTAAATCGCGTCGTGGAGCTTGATCACGCCTGGGCCGCGTTGAACAGTGATTTACTCGATCCCGATGTGCGCACGCAATTTTCCGCACTCAGCGAACAACTAGGCAGCAGCGTACGCTCACGCGGTGAACACGGGCAAGCGATCACGCGCTGGTTGTCCGCCACGGATCAGGCCATGCGCCCATTGCAAAGCGCCCTGCCCAGCGTTGCGCGCGGCGAAACGCCATCCATCGATGCCGAGCCACTCGCAGTGGCTTTACTTGAGTTGATCAGTGGCAATCCCGATACAGCGGATGAGCGCTGCAACAGCAAAGCCGATGCCGCAAAACGCCTGCTTGCGCTGGCTTCCAGCGTTACGCAGCGGGCTGCATTTTTGCAAACGCTGCCGGTTGCCGGGCCCATTGACAGCGCTGCCGACGCTGAAAACCAGGCGCGCGAAAAACAACTTATTGAGCAATGGCGCGCGTTTCCAGAAATCGCTGATTACGCTGAAAGTGAAGGGAATGAATGCCACACGCTGCTCACCGCACGCTTTGCGGAATGGCGCAATGCGGCTACTCAAGAGCGCGAAAGCGAACAAGCCGCGCGCACCACAGAAGAACGTGAACGCCTGCGCGAACAAAACAAGCAGCGCGTCAGCACCATCACACGCGACATAGAAGCAGCCGAGACTGCGCATACGCAGGGCCATGTCGCCGATCTGACACGCTTACTGCTGGTTATTGATACCGCGCTGAAACGCGGTAGCGGTAGCATTAGCACCGCACTGACCCAGCGCATAGAAGTTTTACGTGCCGAGCAGCGGCGATTGCAGGAATGGCAGCGCTGGGGCGGACGCCAGGGCCGCGAGCAATTGGTTACCGAGGCTAAGGCACTGGCAGCCGAAGTCACAGACACCACCGCCAAAATTGCCATTAAGCCGCATGCGGAAGTGATCGACAAGCTACGTGAGCGCTGGAAAGAACTGGACAAACTCGGCGCAGCATCCAATCAAGTAATGTGGCTGGATTTCGACAGCGCATTAAAAAAGGCTTATGCGCCGGTATCCGCGCATCTGGAAAAACTCAAAGTAGAGCGCAATGAAAATCTCTCCAAGCGCGAAAAAATCGTTGAAGCGCTAGCGCAATCCGCTGCGAAATTTTTCCCCGCCGCCGTTTCAGTTGCGCAGGAAAGCGCAGCCGCAAGCCCTGACTGGCGTGCGATTAGTCACGCGCTGGAAGAAGCGCAACTCAATTGGCGCAAACTCGGCCCAGTAGAACACACGGTACCACGCAAAGCGCAAAAGGGCGATAACGCCATCACTGCGCGCTACGCCGCTGCCGTACAGTCACTGGAAGCGCCGCTAAAAAATGCTTATGGTGAGGCTCGCAGTAAACGCGAAGCGCTGGTGATAGCCGCAAAGACACTGGCAGAATCCGATGTCACTGCCCGTGACATTGTGGATAAAGTGAAAAAGCTGCAATCACAATGGCAAGCTGTCGCCAAAGCCATGCCGCTGCCACGTCGCGATGAAAACGCCCTGTGGATAGCGTTCAAATCTGCGACCGATGCCATATTTGCAGCGCGTGACACCGCGCGTGCCGCGAAAGAAACCGAATCGAATGCCAAGCAGCAAGCGCGGCTCGACATCATTGAGCGCGTCAGCGCCCTTACCCAGACACCCGCTGCGGCAGATATCAAGCGTGCGCTGGCCGATGCTGAAAGCGCCTGGCGCGCTGCGCCGGATATGCGCGAGTTGCCCAAGCCGCAAGCCGCCAAACTGGATGCGCGCTACCGTGCCGCACGCGATGCCGCAAACAAGCGTATTGCTGATCTCGCCTTGCATGCCGAGCAAGCGCGTTACGATGCACTGCTTGCCGCGATGGCGCTCTGTGAAGAACTCGAAGCCGCAGCGGAACCGGGCGACAGCCAAAAGGCAGACCTTCAGACACGCTGGGACATGATAGAAAATCTTCCCGCAGACTGGAAAGCAAAGCTGGAACTCCGTTTTCAGGGTAAAGCACCCTCGCCCGTGCCAAAGACTGGCAAGAACGCAGGCGACGCTTTGCAGGAGACGTTGCTTAACCTGGAAGTCGGCTGCGGTATCAACAGCCCCGAAGAATTTCAGGCAGCACGCCAGTACTTGAAGATACGCGCGCTGAAAGAAGCAATGGAAGGCCGTAAAACCACGGTAACCACGCCGGCCGACATCGAACGCTGGATGCTCGAAGCTGCAACCTGGCCTCGCCCTGATGGGGCCTCAAGCGAACGGCTGGCGAAAATCATCGCCGCATTACGGCGACGACCGTCGCGCTGAGCATGGTGCCGGAGAAAAAAGCGTCGATAGGCCAGGTTGCCGCCACCCTGTTCTGGGCCATGTGCATGATCGGCAAAAAAGGTACGTGGGAGCGCGATGGCGTAAAGATCACCTTGGGTCAGGCCGTTGTGGGCGGCGTCATTGCAGGTATCGTTGTGATTGTGGCGCTGGTGATGCTGGTACGCTTGGCCGTGCGGTAGCGCATAGTTCGTCAATCTGCTTTCAGCCTAACCCGCGCTGGCCAGCAGTGTGTCTGAGAGGAGAACGTAATGAGTTGGCTTTTGGGTCGATGGATTGCAGTCGTTTCTGGCGGTATGTTTGCATGGGCGCCGCTGCTTGTGTGTACCCTGCTGATGTTTGCCGGTTGCGCAACCGCGCCCACAGTGCTGGAACCGGGCAGTCGTCCGATCACGGGCTACCTTGATTACTCCTACGACAAGAACTCGGTGCTGTTCAATACCAATAGCCGTTACGCGCAGACGGTATTCTTCGACACTTTTTACCCTTTCGATCCTTCGCTGCGCTACAACAACGCCGAGGCGTTGGTGCGCTACGAACTGGAGCACAAGCCGTTTACCCAGAATGGCGTGTTGATGGTGGCGCTGGCTGATCTGCGCAAAATTTACGCGCCGTACTTCAGCTACACGGTTGATTCTGCGAGTCAACAGATTGCGGTTGATCATCATTTTTTCCGCAAGCGCGTGGCGGCAGGGTCGGGCTCGCGCGCCCCTAAAGTCGAATACACCAAAATCGCCTGGAAGGGCCGCTATGCGCTGGCAAGTAGTGCTGCGACAGTGTCGTCGGCGACCCATGCCACGGAGACCGACCGCAACGCCATCGACAAGTCTGCCGTGGTGACATCCAATACGCCGGCTACTGTGACGCTTGAAACTGCACCGGTGCAGCGTGAAGGCAAAATTTACGTGCCGGTAGCCAGTTTCATGAAATCGCTGGGCAAGACCATTACCAACGACGTTGCGGCGAGCGGCTATCTGGCCGTCAGCCACGTCGGGCCGGGTGAAACAACCAATGATTTGTTCAACCCGAAATATACCGGGCAGTACTCGAATACGCCGATCACCGCTAGCCGACTCAAAACCATGAACGGTTTGCTCAGCGGCGAGATCAAAACGGGCAATCTGTGGTTTGCTTACTACTTCGGCGACCTCAACGTGTTCAGCGGCACGTCCGGTGCCGATGGCAAAGACATCAATACCAGCATAGGCGTAGACCGCATTCTGCCGTACCGCTTGTACGTCCCGAAAAACTACAGCCCTAATACGCCGAGCAGGTTTACGTTCATGTTGCATGGCGGTACCGGCAATGAAAATGCCCCCTTTGAACGGCCGAATGATCACCTTAAAAGTCAGCCGACACCAATGCCCGGCATTTTGACTTTCGAAGACTATGCCGACCACTTCAACTACATTGTGCTGTCGCCGAACGGCTGGACGCGCAACCCGGTTTGGGGCAGCGGCCCAGGCGAGCAGGCGATGCTGCACACGTTG
>CANKUB010000061.1 GCA_947486575.1 Betaproteobacteria bacterium
ATCCGCGTTCAGTCTCGCGAGGAACTTAAGCAACGCATCTTGCAGGGAGTTCACGAGATGAACCTCAACCCAGTGGTTTTCCGGTGGAAGAAGTTCGATCTGGCGTTGACCTGACAATTAGTAAGTATATTAATGAATCGATATACTAGTTAGCTGTAATGCCGGAGGCTTTGAGCAGCCTGCCCCAGCGCGGTAAATCCTGCCTGATACGGTCGGCAAATTGTTCGGGCGTGATGAGCACCGGTTCCATGCCCTGACTTAACAGACGTTGCGTGACTTCTTTGTCGCTGATGCCTTTGACCAGTGTGCTGTGCAATCGCCCGACAATTTCGCGTGGTGTAGCGGCTGGCGCGACAATGCCGAACCAGGTATCGGCTTCAAACTCACGCAACGCTGGCAGGCCGGATTCAGCGACCGTGGGCACCGCCGGTAGCAAGGGCGAGCGTCTTGCGGAGCCGACGGCGATGGCGCGTATTCTGCCGCTCTTGAGGTGTGGCACCGAGGTGAGAATGCTGTCGTACATTAAATCCGTTTGTCCGCCGAGCAGATCAACCAGCGCCGGTGCTGCGCCCTTATACGGCACGTGCAAAAAATTTACGTTGGCCATGCTTTTCAGCATTTCGATGCCCAGATGCGTAACCGAACCTGCGCCAGAGGTGCCGAAGCTCAATTTGCCGGGGCTGGCTTTTCCCAGCGCGATCAGTTCTTTTACATTGTGCGCGGGCACCGAGGGATGCACCACCAGCACAAACCCCACGGTTGACACGATGGTGATAGGTGCGAAATCTCTGGTCGAGTCGTAACCGATCTTCGGATACAGATGCGGCACCACACACAACGTCGCCATGCTGCCCGCGCCCAGCGTGTAGCCGTCCGGCGCTGCTTTTGCCACGAATTCATTGGCGATGCTGCCGCTGGCGCCGAGACGCGGTTCGATCACCACAGGCTGGCCGAACGCTTCAGAAAGTTTTTGCGCTGCCAGGCGCGCGCTGAAATCGAGTGGGCCGCCGGGCGCCGAGCCGGTGATAATGCGCACGGTTTTAAGCGGGTAACTAGCAGTGCGATCCTGCGCCAGCGCGGGAACAACCCATGCCAGCACCGTCAAAGCGCCGTAAGGTAATGCGGTGCAAAAAGGGCGAGTAAAAAATTTCATAATAAAAACAAATGGTTACAAATATAAATATTTAGCGACAGTATTCGGACGCAGCGATCAACAATACACGACTTCGCGCTAAAATCCATCCGCAATCTATATAATTTCAGTTTTAACTCACTTCATTCACTGGGGGCTTGCATGGACAACAATACACAACCGGTTTTTGATCGCGCAGCAGAAGACATCGGCAATTCCGTTTGGCTGGAACACACCAATACAACGGTACCGGAGCAGGTGCCTGCCGTTTTGTTTTATATCACCGGCATGGGTTTGACGCGCGATCCGTACATCATGACGGGCCTGGAAAACATGTGGGTCAATATTGGCCGCAGCCAGATACACATGCCCGCGAAAGCGGCGCAGGTGCTGCGCGGACATACCGGCATAGTGCAACCCGATCGCGCGGCACTGCTGAAGCG
The DNA here is from genome assembly GCA_947486575.1 of Betaproteobacteria bacterium. Lineage (GTDB taxonomy): Bacteria > Pseudomonadota > Gammaproteobacteria > Burkholderiales > SG8-41 > UBA5216. Next base: position 1,576 of record CANKUB010000061.1, read on the forward strand.
GCTGGAATACGTGACGCCGAAACTCGCGGGCACCCATTTCGCTTACAAGAATTGCGGCGACTACGTTGAAACCACCTGCCCGTGGGGTAACAAGTTCAGGGTATATGAGCCCGATCCGTCACGCTTTGGCGGTACGCAACTCGGCATACCGTATGTTGAATTTGATGTGCCGGTGGGTGTGGCCGACGGCATTGCGCGTTTCTACAATCAGGTGATCAAGGCACCGTCGAAAGTGGTGGATGAACCCGCAGGCCGTGCGGCTCGGGTGATGGTGGGGCATCAACAGCATCTGATTTTCCGTGAAACCAGCAAGCCGATCCCGGAATACGACGGCCACCATCTGCAAATTTACATCGCTGATTTCTCCGGCCCGCACAAGTGGCTGAATGACCGTGGCCTGATCATTCAGGAGAGCGACCAATATCAATACCGCTTCAAGGATATCGTTGATCCGGTTGATGGCAAGTTCCTCTACACCATCGAGCACGAAGTGCGCAGCGTAACGCATCCGCTATTTGCGCGCCCGCTGGTGAACCGCAATCCGGTGCAGACCAACCGCAATTACCGTCCCGGCTACGACGCGGGTCAGTGGGCAACGCCGCACAGCAGCTAAGCAGCGGCGCGGTGTATGGCCTGATCAACGCAGGGCGCGCACTGATGACCAGTGGCTCGCCCTGCGGTTTTTTCGTGTCCAGCGTGCTGTGCCTGATGGTTTGGCTGATGTGCTCGGCTGTTCAAGCGCAGACCTGGCCTGCGAAGCCGGTGCGCGTCATTGTGCCGATGGCCGCTGGCGGCGGCAGCGACAGTGTGGCGCGCATTATGTCGTCCCGGCTCACCGAAGCGCTCGGGCAGCAATTCGTGGTGGACAACCGCGGCGGCGGCGGCGGACTTATTGGCATCGGCATGGCGGTGAAGTCGGCGCCCGACGGTTACACGCTGATGCTTATTTCGGGCAGCGTGCCGGCGACCATCGCTGCGCACAAACCTGCGTATGATCCCATCAGCAATTTGAGCGGTGTTATCCGCGTTGGTTACTCGCCGCTCACGCTGGTGGTACATCCGTCGCTGCCGGTGAAATCGGTGAATTCCTTTTTTGCGTTTGCGCGGGCAAGGCCCGGACAATTATCGTTTGTGGTGCCGGGCGTGGGCAGTCTGACGCATCTGGCGATGGAATATCTGATGAGCCGTACGCAACTGCGCATGTTGCATGTGCCATACAAAAGCACGGGACTGGGCATGACGGATCTGCTGTCTGGACAAATTCAGGTCATGATGACGGGGTTGTTGCCGGTGATGCCGTATGTGCAATCGGGACGGCTGCGCGCAATTGCGGTGAGCACTGCGCAGCGTTGGCCCGCGCAGCCGGAGATTCCCGCGCTGGCGGAAAGCATTGCTGGTTTTGACGTTGAATCGTGGTTTGCGTTTGTCGCGCCGAAAGGTACGCCGACCGCGGTGATCTCACGGCTTAATACCGATATGAATAAACTGTTGCAGGAACCCACTCTGCGCAAATCGTTTGACGCGCAGGGCATGTCGGTAGCGGGCGGCACATCAGAAGATGTCGATAAGCGCATGCGCAGTGAGCACGACCGCTGGGCAAAAATTATCCGCGATGCCAAACTTCGAATAGACTAAAAAGATAAATAAAAACAATTAGTTACGTAATAATTTGGTGAGCCCGCGAATGGCCGTAGTTTCCGGATTTGCAAGTTGATTGGCTGAATAGCGTCGAAATCGCCTTATGCCCCGCGTGCCACTGCTTGATCAATCTACAATAAACAGCGTAGCACCGGCCTCGGTAAACGAGCGGTGTGCATCGGTTTTATCCGCAACCTGATAACTCATGCCGGGTTTCAGCGTGAACTGGCGGCCATCCTTGAGTTCTGTGGTCAGTTCGCCGGTCGTGCAGAGCAGGATGTGGCCCTTATCGCACCAATGATCGGCACGATAGCCCGGCGAATACTCGACCATGCGTACGCGCACGCTGCCGAATTGCTGGGTGCGCCAAAAGGCCTTGCCCGTTTCACCCGCATACTCGACGCGCTTTATCGTCGCCCAATCCGTGGTACCGAAAGGAATGTCAGAGATTTGCATGGAGGCTCCAGAAACGTGAACAAGCGCACTGGCAGAATTGTAACAGCGCAAAAAAACCGGCCTGTATTTTCACAGGCCGGTTTTGTAGATCAGTCAGTTATCAGCGCATGATGGCCGACGGTGGCGGTGGCGCCGAACCGGGCGGCGGAGGTGGTGCGTTGTAGTAAGGTGCCTGCGCCTGCGGCGGTGGGGGCGGAGGTTGGTTCGCGGGTGGCGGCGGCGCATAGTACGGTTGCGGCTGCGCATTGGTACTGGCTGGCGCTGCTGTTTGTGCGGGCGCCATGCCGCCGCGCTCTGCTACGCGGTGTCCCTTGGCATACATGCACTGCGAATAGCCATCGTCGTAGCGCCGTTGCACAGCGTAGCCCGATTGGTTGCCTGCAGCAGCGCCGCTTAGCGCGCCCATTAGCAGCCCGATGCCCGCACCGGCACCCGCGCTGTGACCGGAATTACCAATCGCAGCGCCTGCGGCGGCACCAATGATGGTGCCGACGGCCGCACTTTTGACAGCGGCATTTTCCTGAGTTTGCCCCGGCGACGCGCCCGAGTATTCCACAGCGTACTGGCGACAACTGGCGTCGTCCGCACGGAATTGATCGAAATTCATGCCGGTGCCGGGCATGGCCGCACGCGATGGGCCGGTGGGCATGCTCACGCATCCGCCAAGCCCGAGGGCTAATATGGCCAGCAGGCCTGCCGAGTTATACTTGCGGTTCATGAGCGTTGACCTCCTTGTTTATTGAGGGCCGTGCGGCGTAACGCGCTGCCACGGTGAGGCGCAGGTTTGCACATGCGGATAATAGGTTTGCGAATCCTGGCAGAAATACCAGAATTGCTGCTGCGCCTGTGCCTGGGGCGCGGAGGAAGGCGGCGGTGCAGAGGGCGCAACCGAATAGCCGCTCTGCTGTTCCACGTACACCGTGGGTTGCTGTTGCACGACCACCGGCGGGTAGTAGGATGGCGCGTAGCCGTAATAGGGGTAGCCCGAGTAACCATAGCCATAAGGCCCGTAGTAGGGCCGGGAATACGCATAGGGCGCGGCAAGAATGCTCGCGCCGACTATGCCGGCTCCAATGTAAGCCCCGACGCGGACGCCACCACGGTGGTGACCGGGGCGTGCAGCTGCCTCAGTGGACGCCACGGCCAGCGATCCAACAGCTACGACACTCACTAAAGATGCGGCTAAAAAGTTTTTCATATCATTCTCCGGGTTACGGCTAAAGCTAATAACGCGCAATCATAGGCGTCTGGATGACACCTGTTGGAGCGATTTTGTTACAAATTGTAACCATTTGTTTTTAAAAGAAAATTTGTTTCGCTGTCAGGGCGGGTTTTTACAAGTGGAGGTGCGCCAACCTGCGGTGTAATCGAGTAATCATCCAATGCCAAGCGTGCCTGAAAAGCCTTGTTGAAACAATACCTTGTGGTGGTGCGCCAGTATATTGCAAATGCTTGCTTGATTTGGACGCCGCACGCGTGACACAGTTCAATCCAGATTTCAGGAGAATCCATGACGACCGACGACTCAGCGCCCAACCTTATAGTTCACGACAAGCCCGTTGCCGGCCGTGCTGGAGAAACCTTTTGGGGTAGTGACGCCATCGCGCTAATACTGCGGGAACTGGCTGTGCCGTATATCGCGCTAGTGCCGGGCGCGAGCTATCGCGGGCTGCACGACAGCATCGTCAATCTGCTCGGCAATCGCGCGCCGCAAATGGTGCTGTGCGTGCATGAAGAAACCGCAGTGGCGATTGCGCACGGCTACGCGAAGGTGACAGACAAAATGATGGCGAGCGGGCTGCACGCCAACATCGGTCTGATGCGCGCCACGATGGCCATTTACAACGCGTGGTGTGATCGCGCGCCGATATTGATTTTGGGTGCGACCGGCCCGTGGGACGCCACCCAGCGCAGGCCGTGGATAGACTGGATCCATACCAGCACCGATCAGGGCGGGCTCATTCGCAATTTCACCAAGTGGGATAACCAGCCCGGTTCGCCGGGTGCAGCGACGGAAGCGCTGTTGCGCGCGTCGCAAATCGCACAGACCGCGCCCAGAGGCCCGGTGTATATCAATCTTGAAGTGGCGATGCAGGAAAACAAACTGGGGCCGCTGCCAAGGCTGCCTGACCCCGCACGCAATGCGCCACCGCAAGCGCCGCAGCCTTCGGCGGCATTGGTGGCTGAAGCGGCGGTATTGCTGTCGCATGCAAAAAGTCCGGTGATACTCGCCGGACGCTGCTCGCGTAGCGTTGCGGGCTGGCATGCGCGCATAGCACTTGCCGAAAAACTCAACGCGCCGGTGTGCACCAACATCAAGCTGGCAGCCGCTTTTCCGACCGATCACCGCTTGCACGCAGCAGCGCCGGGAGCTTACCTGACCGACGAGGCGCGCGCGATGGTGCGTGAGGCGGATGTGGTGTTGTCGCTGGACTACCTTGATCTCGCGGGTACCTTGAGCCAAGCGTTCGGGGACAAACCAGTCACCGCAAAAATCATTCAAGTCTCATGCGACCAGCACAACCATCGTGGCGGCGGCGCCGATCATTTTGGTTTGCCGCCGATGGACGTTTACCTGATGTGCGAAACCGATGCGGCGGTGCCGCTATTGCTGGATGCCGTCAGCGCGCGTGTGGGGCTAGCCAAGGTGCCCGCAACACCCACATTGCCCAACGCACCCAACGCAGTGTCACTGCGCGGCGTGGGTCTCGCGCTGGAAGCGGCCACTAAAAATATAGCCGTTTGCTACACCCGCTTTCCGCTTGGCTGGAACGGCGCGTACACGCACTTCAGGCATCCGCTCGATTACATCGGCCACGACGGTGGCGCAGGCGTAGGCTCAGGCCCCGGCATGACGGTGGGCGCAGCACTCGCGCTAAAAGGCAGCGGACGTATCGCCATAGCACTCGTCGGCGATGGCGATTTTCTGATGGGTAACACCGCGATATGGACAGCCGCGCACTATCAAATTCCGTGCTTGATCATCGTCTGCAACAACCGCTCGTTTTTCAACGACGAGCGACATCAAGGCCAGATGGCCGTGAAGCGCAGCCGCCCGGAAGAAAATCGCTGGATTGGTCAGCGCATCGACGATCCGCCAGTGGATATTGCCGCGATGGCGCGCTCGCAAGGCGCGCTCGGCATCGGGCCGATAGAAAAAACCGAAGATATTTTGCCAGCTATACAGCAGGGCATTGCCGCTGTGCGGGAAGGCGCGCCGTGCGTCATCGATATGCGGGTGTTGCCGGGTTACGATACGCGGGCCTAGAATTAAACTTACTCAGGGAGAAACCAAGATGTCAAAACTTTTGAAGTTGGCGGTGGCCGTTGTAGCCATCAGTGTCGGTGCGTGTGCGGCCCCCGTTCCAGGTGGAGGGGAGCGTGCGCAGCGGCCCGAGGATGTCGGCTTGTCGTCAGAGCGCTTGCAGCGCCTGACTGCGCGTATGCAGGAAGGTATCACCAAAGGCGAATACCCCGGCGGCGTGCTGGTGATAGGCCGTCAGGGCAAGGTGGCGTACACGCAAACCTTTGGCGCACTCAATCCGGAAACACAAGTGCCCATGCGCGAGGACGCGATTTTTCGCATTGCGTCAATGACCAAGCCGTTTGCGTCGCTCGCCATCATGATGCTGTCGGAGGAGGGCAGGCTGTCGATCGTGGATCGCGTGGATAAATATTTGCCGGAACTGAAAGATGTCAAAGTTGGTGTGGTCAAACCCGGTGCGGATGGCAAACCTGCCCTGACATTGGAACCACAACGCAATCCGATGACCGTGCAGGATTTATTGCGGCATACCGCAGGATTGACATATGGTTCGGCGGATCATCCAGTGAAGCAAGCTTACCTCGATGCCAAAGTGGGCGACCGTAACGACACCAATGCCACTTACCTCGCAAAGCTGGCGAAAGTGCCGTTGTTGTTTCAGCCGGGAACAACCTGGGAATACAGTGTCGCGGTGGACGTGCTGGGTATCATTGTCGAACGCGTTAGCGGCCTGGCGCTGGACAAATTTATTGCAGAACGCATTGCGGGGCCGTTGAAGCTACCCGATACAGGCTTTGCCGCGCCCGCTTCAAGTGCCACGCGTGGTGCGCGCCCGCAACGTGAGGGGCCGAAGAATGTGGTGCCCAACATTGCGTTGATAACCGACAACCAAACTTTCAAGAGCGGTGGCGGCGGAATGGTTTCAACAGCAGCGGATTACGCGCGCTTTAGCCAGTTTTGGCTCAATGGCGGTGAATTGGATGGCGTGCGTTTGGTATCGCCGAAGACGATTGAGTTGATGACCAGCAACCATTTGCCGCCTGGCACGCCGATAGGCCCGGACATGGCACGTTTTGAGGCGCTGGCGCCATCGGCGCAGATGGGGCAAGGCTTCGGCCTGGGCTTCGCGGTGCGCACTGATACCGGTCGCAATCCATTGCCGGGATCGGTGGGTGACTACTTTTGGGGTGGCGCGCAAGGCACTTACTTCTGGATTGATCCGAAGGAAAAACTCTATGTGGTGTTTATGATGCAATCACCCGCCGCGCGGCTGCAGTACCGGTTTTTATTGCGGCAAATGGTGTATCAGGCGATCGTGAAGTGAGGCTCATACCGCTGAGATAAGCTGAATAAACCTTCTTGTCATTCCCGCCTTTACGGGAATGACAAGGCTGTTTTTTTATGCCTGTTAGAACGCTATCGTTTCACAGTCAACCTAACCAACTTATCTGCCCGCGCTTCCTTCTCCAGATCACGGCAAGCCGCCACGATCTCCCCATACTGTGCCGCCGGTATCGGCAGGGAGTTCGCGATGTCCTGAATACGTTTGGCGTGGGTGTCAAAATCCCAGATGAACTCGCGTCCTGTGCTTTGTTTTGTATAGCTTTTTCCATCCTTGGTGAAGATGGTGAAGCATGGCCCGAACAACGTCATTTTGTGTGACGGGATAATTTTCACGCGCTTCATCAGGTCAAGCACTGCGGGCGGCGCATCCTTGGCCTCGACTTTGCGTCCGGCGGTTACCGGGTAGCCGCGTTGCACCACGCCATACGCGGTGAAATACGCAGTGCCGCCAACGCGCGCTTCGCCGTCTTCGCGGCGACTGGTGAAAGCCGGGCTGGGATATTGCGTTTCGAGCCAGTTGACTACGGCTTCAACACGGTCGACATCCTGGTGGCGGATGTTGTTTTCGTTGCAGATAGCTGCGGGCACATCAATGTGCGCGATGTTGTAGCCCGCCGTGTAATAAATGCGATATAGCGTCTCAAGAAACATCCAATCCTTGCCAAGGTTAGCAGTGATGTTGGCGAGATTCGCTTTAACATCGCCCGCGAAACTATAGGTGAGCACGCCGTGGTTGTTGCCGGTATACGCGTGATAAAAGCCGGCTTCGCCTTCGAGCACGGTGTCGCTGCTGGTGTGCCCCGCCTGCGCCAGTGTCACTGCGAGCATTGCGCTACGCGTGGCGGCGCCTTCGCGCAAGGCCGTGCCGCCGCCACGCGCGCTTTCCAGATTACCGCTGGCAAGGCTCGCGCACAGCGCGATAGTGCTGTTTATCTGGTCTTCGTTCAGCCCCATGATTTTAGCGGCGGCAATCGCCGCACCGAAAATGCCGAACACCGGGCCGGGATGAAAACCGCGCGACATCACCGTTGGAATGAACTCGGCTGCCATGCGCTCCATCGCCTCGTAGCCCGCGACTACGCCGGTGAGATAGGTCTTGCCCGATGCACCCGCGCTTTCGGCAGCGACCAGCGCGGCGGGAATGATCGCGGTATTGGGGTGTGTCAACATGCGGAAGGTGTCGTACTTGCCACCGCTCAACGCCAGTTCGGAGTTCGCATAGGCCGCGCCGCCTTTGGTGACCAGCGTGCCATCCACCATCAGCGTTGCGCCTTTTTTCACGCCGGCTTCTTCATCGGCAATCATTTTCAGCGCCTGCTTGCCGGAGGCGGTTTCTGCGCCGATCAGCGAGGAAGCGATGCTTTGCAGTGTCACGCCCTTGGCGCGGTCCACCACGGCGGCGGGCAGGTCTTCGTAACGCAGATTAGTGATCCATTGTGCGAGTGTGCGGCTGATAGAGGCCATGTTGTTGCTCCTTTTCGAGACTTCCGGTGAGTGGCTGTGCGGCCACAATATGGGATTGTGACCGTGGTCAATGAGGTTTCAGCGGCATTATGGCAAATTCCAAGGTTCACGGCTGCACGCACGCGCAAAATGTTTTGTGCGGGCGCGCAACGTATTAAAAGGCTGAAGACACTCGTGCCGCTATACCTGCTGGTCTTAATGGCCGTATTCACGCACCTCGGTTTCGCGGGTAGCCGCCTCGCGGTGCCGCTGTTCGCTGTTGATCAGGGTGCGGGGCCGTTTGGCGTGGGCACTATTGTCGCGCTCTACGCCGCGCTGCCCGCCGTGCTGGCGCTGCCGATGGGCCGCATGGCAGATCGCATCGGCTACAAGCTGCCGTTGCTGCTGGGCGCGTGCGGCATTTTTACCGCGCTGATATTACCGTGGCTGTTTCCCAGCATCACCACGCTGTATTTTGTCGCGTCGCTGATCGGCCTGTCGTTCATGACGTTTCAGTTGTCGATACAAACGCTGGTCGGCGCTATCGCCGGGCCGGAGGGGCGTGCGCGTAATTTCAGTCTGCTGAGTCTGGGCTATGCGTCGGCAAACTTTGCCGGACCGCTGGTCGCCGGTGTGTTGATTGATACTGTGGGCCATGCACGCACCTTTGGTCTGCTGGCGCTGCCGCTAATCCCGGCCATCGCACTGGCGGCAACCACCAAACGCTGGATACCCATCGTTCATGTCAAATCCACAGCGGTCAAAGGCGGCATGCTTGATCTGCTGCGTATCAAGGGCCTGCGCAACACACTTATCGCCAGCGGCATTGTTTCGTCGGCGTGGGATGTGTACCAGTTTTTCATGCCGATCTACGGCCGCTCGCTCGGCATGTCCGCCACCGCCATTGGCCTGGTACTGAGCGCATTCGCCATTGCGATTATTGTAGTGCGCCTGCTGGTGCCGTTTGCCGTGCGGCACGTGGGCGAAACGCGCCTGCTCACCCACGCCATGTTTGTGGCGTGTGCGGCATTTTGTCTGTTTCCTTTTTTCAGCAATCCGTGGGCGCTGGCAGCAGTGTCGTTCCTGTTGGGTGTGGGTGCAGGCGTGGGGCAACCGTTGTCGATGACATTGGTGTTCAACGCATCGCCCAAGGGCCGTGAAGGTGAAGCGGCTGGCATGCGGATCACAGTGAATCAGGTCGCGCATTTTGTGATTCCGTTGTTCTTCGGCGCGGTGGGTTCCTCGGTAGGCTATGCAGCGGTATTTTTGACCAACGCGGGTTTTTTGGCGGCGGGGGGGTATATCAGCCAGCGGTTTTTGGGGAAAGTGTAGTCAGTCAGCGAAGCAAGTTACGAATTCGCCGTTACGTGCCATGCTTGCGCTGTTTTAGAGTACCTTCACCGTAACGCCCTTCGCTGCTGATTCCAGGATCGCTTCCAGCGCGGAGACGTTGTGTTCTTCATCGCCGTCGGCCACGGCGAGCAGGCGTTTTTCTCTGACAGCATCGGCGAAGTTTTCAAGTTCGGCGCGTTCAGTGCTGGTGTCGGGGAAGCTGATGCTTTGCGGCTGCGGATGCACGTAAGGGTTGGCGGGGTCGAAAAAGCAGGTGCGTAGACTCCAGGTGCTGAGGTGTTGCACGTCGCCCACTTCCATCCAGCCTTTTGAGCCGAGCACCTGCAAGCGCCACGTTTCGGCGGTGGCGATCACAGTGCTTAAATACGCAGTGGAATTATTCCTGAATTTGAACAGCATCGAGGTCGTGTCGTCGGTGCCGTAATCAAGCGCCAGACGCGAGCTTTGCGCATGCACGGTATCGATTTTGCCTGCGAGATAGAGCATGGCGTCAACCACATGCACGCCACGCCCGGTCATACCGCCGCCGGGACCTTCTTCGCGATCTTGCCGCCAGTGATCTTTGCCTACGCGATAAACACTGGGGCCGTTGAAGTTGCCTTCCATGTGCAGCAGTTTGCCCAAGCGCCCATCATTCAATGCGCGTTTCATTTCCAGCAACGCGGGCTGGAAGCGCCAGTTGTAGCCCACTGCCAGTGTAACTTTGGCGTCGGTACACGCACGCAATGCAGCTTGTGCGCTGGCGGTGGTAAGCGTGAAAGGTTTTTCGGTGAACACCGGCTTGCCCGCTTTGGCGCAGGCGATGATTTGTTCGGCGTGTGCGGTGTGCGGCGTGGCGAGAATGATGGCCTCGACGTTGGGGTCGGCCAGCGCTTTGTCCAGGCTGTCGACCAGCGGAAAGCCCTTGGCGGCGGCGTAGTCGCGCGCGTTTTCCGGGTGACGCAACACGCCCATGACGATGCGGATTTTGTCGCTTTTGCCCTGTACGTGATTGACGAGATTTTGACCCCAACGGCCGAGGCCGACTATTGCAGCGTTCAACATGGCGTTTCCATCAAAAATGGTTTTGTCTGGTTGGTCCGATGCAATCGACGTCGGGCCTTCCGTGAATATTGAAGGTAATGCATGGAGCCTGTTTTGTGCAAGGGCGAACAGGGTATCAAAGCAAACGCGGACGATTTACGAGAAAGCATGTTGTTGCATTTTGAAATTAACTTGCGGGAATTGCGACCCACATCGCGGGTGTGGTAAAAGTTGTGCAATGGAATCGGGCGTTGTTGTGGATCACGACGGTGATCGTCTGTTACCACATGAAATGCATCGACGTGGTGCGCTCGTTGCTTGTGCTGGTGCCTCAACCGGCGGGTGGGTCAATCGCATACTAAATCTTACGAAGTTGGCATGACGAGTATATGAGAAAAAATATAATAAAAACAAATGCTTATGGAGCTGCACGCATACGGTCAATACCCCATGCTGCAAGCACGGCAAGTGCAAAACGTGGCGGGCAGCGCGGCGCGGCGCTTTGCGTCAAAACGACCAGGAAAGTAGCGATATGAGTGCTGGCGTGCTGTCCAAGATTACCGTCATTGACATGACGGAAGGTGTTGCGGGCCCTTACGCCGCATGCCTGCTCGGTGACATGGGTGCCAATGTGATCAAGATAGAACGAGCCGAAGGCGATTGGTCACGCACTGCGGGCAAGCATATTGTTGGTAACGTCGGCAGCACGCAGTTTGTAGCATTGAACAGAAACAAGCGTGACATTGGTCTCGATGTCGGTACAGCGGACGGGTTGCGTATCGTAGAGCGCATGGTTTCACAATCGGCGGTGCTGCTGTCCAACTTTCGCGCGGGCGTCATGACGAAGCTCGGGCTTGGCTATGCGCGTTGCCGCGAGTTACGGCCGGACATTGTCTACTGCACGATCTCCGGCTTCGGGCAGGAAGGCGCCTATGCGCAGTTCCCCGCCAGCGATACTGTGATGCAGGCTATGAGCGGCGTGATGAATCTCATTGGTGAGGCAGAAGGCCCCCCCATGCGGACCGCTTTTCCGCTGGTTGACATTACCGCTGCGAATCACGCCGTGCAGGCAATCCTCGCGGCCCTCTATGGTCAGCTTTCCGGGCAAGGTGGAAAGCAGATTGATATCAGTCTGATCGCGGCGGCGATGGCGTTGATGAACATCGCGTTCACCGATTACCTTGCTGCCGGCCGCTTGCCGCAGCGGCATGGTAATCAGAACCCCGCGCATGCGCCTGCAGGCGCTTACGAAGTGGCGGACGGCCGCTACATCACGATTGCGATTCTGCGTGAGTCGCACTGGAAGAAGTTGTGTGCGGCACTCAACATGCCAGCACTCGAAAACGACTCGCGATTTTGCACCAATGCGCTGCGTATTGAAAATCGCGTGCAGCTTGAAGAAATCCTCATTCCCCTATTCAAATCAAAGCCCGGGAAATGGTGGACTGCAACCTTGCGGGCAGCGGACATTATCAGTGGCCCCGTCAACAGTTTTGCCGATGTTATCGCCGACGCCGACCTTGCGGCATGCCTGCCGCTGATCGAGACCCATTTGCAAGGCATGCCGCGCATGATGGGCAATCCGATCCGCATGGACGGTGCTTACGCAACGGCGAGCCGACCTGCGCCTGCACGCGGGCAGCATACGCGCGAAGTCCTAGCCGAATTAGGCTACGCTTTGCCGGAGGTTGATAATTTTCTACGCACGGGGGTTGCATTCGCCGCAGATTGATGCCCCCGCGCGTTATTCGGCCACAGCGCCCGACCAGGGTGACATCACATCCGCTACACCAAAATGCTCGCCATCGGCCGCTTGGTATACGCTGCTAGGGCAGGCAAAATTTGTCGGATAAACAAGAAGTTCCGTCAGGCTTACCGGAAGGTCTGCTTGCAGTTTCTCAATGATGGGTTGTGGCATGCGTGGATCTACGCCAACGCTGTCGCCGCCACTGGCATCAATGCGCGGATGATGAAACGCATCTTCAAGACTTAAACCGTGATCGACCATAAACGAGGTGAGCTGCAATACCGCAGGGAAAATTTTGCGGCCACCTGATGCGCCAACAGCAAACCACGCTTTGCCGTCCCTGTGTGCAATGACCGGGCACATATTGGTGAGCGCACGCTTGTTGGGGCCGAGCGAGTTGGGCGTACCTGGGCGCGGGTCGAACCACATGATGCCGTTGTTCATGAGTATGCCGGTCTCAGGCAGCACGACTTTAGAGCCAAACACGGATAGCAGCGTTTGCGTGTGCGCAACCATGTTGCCTTCGCTGTCCACCACGTTGAAATGCGTGGTGCAAGATGGATCGCGCCGGTCGCCTGCTTCCGTGATATCGCCCATGGTGGACAGGCGGACGGCAAACGCTTCACGCAGCACTTTGGCGTAGGCGAGAAAGGATTCTGCCGTGGGCGCGCCCTGGCTGAACTGCATGCCGCGTAGATTATCCAGCGTGTGCAGCATCGACGGCCCGGCAGTGAGATTGGGGGCCAGTGCGAGCTGCGCACCGTGATATTCGGTGGTGATCGGCTCAACAATGCGCGCTTTGTATCGCTTCAAATCGTCGGCGGACAGTATGCCGCCCATCGCCTTGATGTCACGCGCGATGCTTTGAGCGATTTCGCCTTCGTAGTAATCCCGTGGGCCAGCGTCAGCGAGGCGGCGCATGGTTTTCGCCAGGCCTTTGAGCTTCAGGTGTTCGAGGTTGGCTCCCGCCGGTGTTACCGGGGGAAATCCGCCGGGCAAATACACATTTGCGGAGCTGGGATATTGCGATAACTCTTTGGCGGTAATGGCGATTTTCAGCGTGAGGTACCAATCGACAGCCATGCCTTGCTCGGCGAGCGCAATGGCGGGCTGTATGACATCACGGAACGTCAGTTTGCCGAATTTCTCTAGCGCAAGGGAGAGACCGGCGACATGGCCGGGTACAGCAATGGAATTCGGGCCGTGCACGTTGCGGTCGTCCTTCACCGTGGGCCAGGTGAACAAGTCACTGGTGTAGCCTCCAACGAGGGGAAAGTCTGCCGGATTCAAGGCGCCCGGCGAGACCGGCCCGAAATCGACCACCTGCACGCGTTTTTCTTTGGCCAGATACACCAGCATGAAGCCCACACCGCCCAGCCCGCTGTTCCAGGGCTCTACGGCTGCGAGTGCCAGCCCGGTGGCGACGGCGGCATCAACGGCGTTGCCGCCCGCCTTGAGGATTTTGATACCCGCTTCACCGGCGATGCGGTTTTGTGTGGCGACGATGCCGCCACGCGAGCGCGCGATGGGCTTGCGCACGTTCCAGTTCTGAACGAGGTGTTTCATTTTTGTGTGAGGTGCAATGTATTGGGGGTTGAGCATGAGGTGCGCTGATGCGATGATAGCAGAGCCAACGCGCCTGATTCGTCGCACTCTTCACGCAAAAATATGTACATCGTTTGCTTAACCTTCGATTTCGACGGCATCTCGGGCTTTATGTCGCGTGGGCAGGTGGGGCCGTCGTGGATTTCGCGTGGCGAGTTCGGTCCGCGCGTGGGTGCGCCGCGCTTGATTGAGTTGTTTCGCAAGTACGATATTCAGACGGCGTGGTATGTGCCAGGGCACACTATCGAGAGTTTTCCCGATGCGGTAAAGAATGTGATCGATGCAGGTCATGAACTTGCCCATCACGGCTGGACGCATCGGCCGCCTGCCAGTTTGAGCGCGGACGACGAAGAGCGTGAGTTGATGCGCGCCAACGAGTCGATCAAAAAAATCTCCGGGCACTACGCGCGCGGCTATCGTTCACCATCATGGGATTTATCGCCACATTCAGTAAAATTCCTTTTAAAACATGGGTTTAGCTACGATAGCAGCATGATGGGCGATGATTACACGCCGTACCATGCGCGGCAGGGTGATGTGATTGAACTGGAGCGCCCTGCGCAACTCGGCGCGCAAAGCTCGCTGGTGGAGATGCCGATACACTGGTCTACTGATGATTCGCCGCACTACGAATTCGTGCGCGCTGAAACGTCGTTACGGCAGGGCCTGAAAAACGCGCATCATGTTGAACAAAACTGGGTAGACGATTTTCACTATATGCGTGAGGCGGTGGAGTGGGGCGTGCTGACGTACACTTGCCATCCGTTTATCAGCGGGCGCGGGCATCGCATCATGGTGCTTGAGCGTATGATTCAGCAATTGAAAAACGAAGGTGCTGTGTTCATGCGTGTTGATCAGGCGGTAGAAGAATTCAAGAGACGGCAGCCACAGATTTGAGGAGAGTCATGAAGAAAACGTTGTTAAGTGTTGTCGGCGGCATAGTGCTGGCCAGTGCTGCGCTGTGTGGTGCGCAAGCGCAATATCCATCGAAGCCCATCACGCTGCTGGTACCGTGGACAGCGGGTGGCGGATCGGATATTGCACTGCGTGCGCTGGCCGAAGGTGCGAGCAAACATCTGGGGCAGCGCATCGTCGTTGAAAATAAGCCGGGCGCGGGTGGCGCGCTGGCGGCGCAGCATATGGCGAACACAGCCAAGCCCGATGGTTACACCATTGCGCAATTGCCGCTGGGCGTATTCCGCCTGCCGCATATGATTAATACCAAGTTTGATCCCGTTAATGATTTGACCTGGGTGATCAACATCGCCGGTTATATTTTTGGCACCAGTGTGCGCGCTGATTCGCCCTGGAAAACCTGGGAGGATTTGATTGCGCATGTCAAAGCGAATCCCGGAAAAGTCAGTTTTGCCAGCCCCGGCGCAGGCACCAGTTTGCATCTGGTGATGGAGGATTTGGCGCTGCGGCTGGGCTTGAACTGGGTGCACATACCGTTTAAAGGTACGGCGGATGCGATCGTTGCGTTGCGCGGTTCGCAAGTTCAGGTGCAGGCCGGCACGCCGCCCTGGGAGTGGGTTGAAACGGGGCAAGTGCGTGCGCTGGTGATGTGGGGCCCCAATCGCAGCGCGCGTTTGCCGAACGTGCCTACGCTGAAAGAAAAATACGGCATTGTCGCCAATTCGCCGTGGGGCATCGGCGGGCCGAAGGGCATGGATCCACAAGTGGCAAAAGTTTTGCACGATGCATTTCGCAAAGCAATGGATGAGCCCGCGTTTCTCAAGCTACTGGAGCGCCTCGGCATGGAGTCGTTTTACATGGCGGGCGATGACTACGCCAAGTGGGTTCGGCGCGCGGCGGACGAAGAAAAACGTGCGGTAGAGCGCTTGGGGTTGAATAAGTAAGTATTTGTTTTTATTGACTATTTTTATAATAGTGCAAGACAGGATTTCACGTATCGCGTAGAATCCGCGCTTTTCCAAAAGCCGCATCATGATACGCACACGTTTCGCTCCAAGCCCAACCGGGTACCTTCATATCGGTGGCGCACGCACGGCCCTTTACTGCTGGGCCTTTGCCAAAAAGCAGGGCGGCACCTTTGTGCTGCGCGTCGAAGACACCGACCGTGAGCGTTCGACTGACGCATCGGTGCAAGCCATCCTGGACGGTATGCAGTGGCTCGGTCTCGATTACGAGGGCCCCTATTTCCAGATGCAGCGACTGGATCGCTACCGCGCCGTTGCGGATGAATTGTTGCGCAGCGGCCATGCGTATCCGTGTTACGCCACGAAAGAAGAGCTAGATGCCATGCGCGAGGGGCAACGCGCGCGCAATGAAAAGCCGCGCTACGACGGGCGCTGGCGGCCTGACCATGTACAGCGCTCGGGACTTGCGCCGCCGATGGGTGCGCAGCCGGTGATTCGTTTTCGCAACCCGGACGCTGGTGAAGTCACGTGGAGCGATCTGATCAAAGGCCCGATAACCATCGCCAACAGTGAGCTCGATGATCTGGTCATCATGCGTGCCGACGGCATTCCCACCTATAACTTCGGCGTGGTAGTGGACGACATCGATATGGAAATGACCCATGTCATACGCGGCGATGATCATGTAAACAACACCCCACGGCAGATCAATATCTACCACGCTTTGGGAAAATCGCTGCCGCTGTTTGGTCACGTGCCGATGATCCTGGGACAGGATGGTGAACGCTTGTCGAAACGTCACGGTGCGCAGGGCGTAATGGAATACTTTGATGAGGGATTTCTGCCAGAAGCGCTGGTGAACTACCTGGCTAGGCTGGGCTGGTCGCATGGCGATAACGAAAAATTCTCCACTGATAAGCTGATCGAATGGTTCGATTTTAAGCATGTCAGCCGTTCACCCGCGCGATTTGATCCGGACAAATTGCGCTGGCTGAATCAGCAATACATCAAAGAAGCTGACAATAAGCGACTGGCGAAGCTGGCACAGCCGTTTCTCGAAAGGGATGGCTGCGCAACAGGGCAGGGCGCACCACTGGCAAGTGTGGTGGCGCTGCTGAAAGAGCGCGTTTCAACCATAGAGGAACTAGCCGATGCCGCAGTATATTTTTATCGCGAGCTAGAGCCATCAGCGGAGTTGAAGCAGCAACACTACACGGCGGACATCAAGCCCGCACTGGAAGATTTGCAGTCCCGACTGGCGCGCATTGAGTGGATCCGAGCAAAGATTAATGAGGCTGTAAAGGGCGTAGTAGCCGAACACAAACTCAAGATGCCAAAACTTGCCATGCCGCTGCGTGTAATGGTTACGGGTGAGGCGCAGACGCCCTCAATCGATGCGACGCTGGAATTAATCGGGCGCGAGCAGGTGCTGGCACGCATGGCAAAACAATTGCAAGCTTTTCCGGCGTAGCACCGCAAGATTTTCTTCCTTTACAGTAACTTACCTCGCCGGTATAATTCGCAGCCTTTCGTGGGGGTATAGCTCAGCTGGGAGAGCGCTTGCATGGCATGCAAGAGGTCAGCGGTTCGATCCCGCTTACCTCCACCAGTAACAAGAGCAGTAGTGGTTTTTTGCAATAGAAGTGGTATTAGCAGTTTGCCTCGTTGTCCCTATCGTCTAGAGGCCTAGGACATCGCCCTTTCACGGCGGTAACACCGGTTCGAATCCGGTTGGGGACGCCACCATTTACCTATGATAACGTGCGAATAAGCACGCATAGGGGCGCATGAAATGGGCAGGTTTTGGGCAGTTGTGGCTTGATTGGCCATGGATACCCTGAAGTCTGCGTGACGCGGATGATTGCGGAGTACAGTCCTCGGCGAAGAGGCCAATCTGGAATCACGACGACACCCCCCGCGGGTCCCGCAGCCTGGGTGAGTGATGCGAACCGGCCGCGAGCGTGCTCAAGCCAGCGCTGCGCCGCCGTTCACTCCGCCGTCGCGCCCGACCACTTGATGATCGCGGCCCATTTGTTGAGCTCCGCTTTGATGAAGGCGCCGAGCTCCGGGCCGGTAGAGGCAACGATGTCCCCACCCTGTGCGGCCACGATGGACTGGACATCGGGATCACGAAGCGCCCGCGTCGTCGCCGAGTGCAGCTCGCGCACGACGTCCGGTGGAACGGCCGCAGGCGCCAGGAACCCGAACCACGTCGTGACTTCGTAGCCCGGCAGCGCGGCTTCGGCGACCGTGGGTAGCTGCGGCGCCGCGGTCGAGCGCTTGAGTGACGTGACGGCGAGCGCTCGCAACCTTCCCGACTCCATGTGCGGCAAGGCCACCACGAGGTTGGGGAACAGGATCGGAACGTTGCCTGCGATGCCGTCGGAGAGCGCGGCCGAACTTCCCTTGTACGGCACGTGCAGCATTTTTATGCCCGCCCTAGCGCTGAAGAATTCCGCCGCCAGGTGCTGCGGAAATCCGACACCCGAGGTGCCGTACGACAACTGGCCCGGCTGGGCCTTCGCGAGCGCGATCAGCTCCTTCACCGATCGCGCCGGCAGCGAGGGGTGCACGAGAATGACATTCGGGAACGTCGCGGCGAGCGTGATCGGGACGAAATCCGCCACCGGGTCGTAAGGCAGCTTCTGGCGCAGGCCCACGTTGATGGCGTGCGTGCCGTTATGGCCGATCATGAACGTATAACCGTCCGGCGCCGCCTTGGCGACGAGGGCGGTCCCGATCTGGCCGCTTGCGCCAGGCCGGTTGTCGACGATCACCTGCCGCTTCCACGCAGTCGTAAGCTTCTGCGCCACGGTTCGGGCGAGCGAGTCCGCAGCGCCGCCCGGCGGTCCCGCCACGACGATGCGAACCACGCGACTGGGAAATTGCTGTGCGCTGGCCGCGCCGAAAGCTAGAGCACCGACCGCGAAGAAACCGATTGCGAGAGTGCGCCACTCAAGCATGCGCTTCAGGGGCGAGGCGGCTTCTATCGTGAACCGAGGACAGCGCATCGGCGCTATACACCGGCACGGTGCCGAGCGTTTGCGTGCGATGCATGATGCGTCGTGCACTGGCGTCGAAGGCGTTGCGGTGGTGGATGGCGCAGCGGTTGTCCCAGATAAGGGTGTCCCCGACTTTCCAGTCGTGGTGCCACGCTGGCTGCGCGATGGTATGTGCCCACAGGGCGTCGAGCAGCGCGTCCGACTCGGCGTCCGCGTGCCCGTCGATGCGTGAATCGCGCCTGCGTCCCAGATAGAGCGCGTTGCGCTTCGTTTCTGGGTGCGTGCGGATGATCGGATGGCTCGTCGAGATGGCATGGCGGCGCTGCTGCCCGGCGCTGTTACGCCCACCATCGTGATAGATAGTTCGCCCCTGTATCTGCGAATGCAGATCCGCGGGCAGCGTACGCAGCGCCTCGTACATGTTGATGAAGCCCGTTTCACCGCCTTCGCCGGCGGGTATCTCGAGGGAGGTCAGGATGCTGGCCGCCGGCGGCACCGTTGTGTTCGACATGTCGGTGTGCCAGATCGCTTCGTCGTTGCCCAGACTGCCGATGGGCGCGCCGTTCTCGAGCACGTTCGAGATGATGCTGATATACGGATCCGGCCGCTGGGCGCCCTGCTGCACGGCCGTGGGCGGTGACTCGAGCAGGTCGCCAAAGTAGCGTCCGACGCGCAGAAGCTCCGCGTCGGTCAGTGTGCGGCCCCGGAAAACGACGACCAGGTGATCGAGCCAAGCCTGGTTGACCTCCTCGATGGTCTGCGGGTCGAGCGACGTGATGTCTCCATCGCACTCGATCTGTGCGCCGATGGGCCCAGGTATGGGCGTGACCCCAATCCTCAAATAACGGTTGAATGGCTTCGCGTCGTAGCGGTTCTCTTGCACGGTGTCATTCATGGCATTTCTCCTGGTCGAACGTGTATTTTACACCCGTGCGCCCTGTGGACCTATCGGCTACGCAACGCTATTTGACGATGACGCCGGAGCTGTTGTCGCAAGCGAGCATGCGTTTCGAACAATATGCTATGGAGGTAAATCATGACTAACTATTCTTTGCTGGGCTCGTGGGTACGCCGCTTCCTTCTCGATTACTTGGTAGGAGAGCGAAATCTGTCGATCAACACGCGTAGCAGCTATCGCGACATGTTGGTGCAGCTCCTTTCGTATGTGGCAACAAAACTCAAGAAGCCGGTAGACCGTCTGGAGGTTGTGGCTTTGTCGGCGCCCGCGGTTCGTCAGTTTCTCCTTTATCTGGAGCAAGACCGGCACTGTACGACTGCCACACGCAACCAGCGCCTCGGAGGCTTGCACGCTTTGGCCAAATTTATTGGTGAGAATAGCTCTGAACATCTTGAATGGTGTACGCAGATCCGCTTGATACCATTCAAGAAGGCAACACAGGCCAATATTACCTACTTAAATAAGCCGGAAATGGATGCGCTCCTAGCAGCTCCCGATCGCCCTCAGGCTCTTACCACGATGGACAAGGCTGCTGATTGACCCCTATTTGAGCGGGTGCTATTCTGAGTTCATCGTAGTATAGACGGCAAAGTCTACCTATAAATAGTTCGTATGTTGGCTAGCGTGAAACGTTTTGTGCCGTTGTAAGCAAAGCGGCTTGTTCAACAACAAATAAGTGAGACATGACGACACTCCGACAATCGGTGCAGGCGCAACGGCGTGCGGATCGACTTGACCTTGTCGCCGACGTGTTGGTCATTGGAGGCGGGCCGGCTGCCTCATGGGCGGCGCTTGCTGCAACGTCCGAGGGCGCGAGGGTAGTTGTTGTGGACAAGGGTTATCTTGGCACCAGTGGAGCAACCGCCCCGTCGAATACCGGAACGTGGTTCGTGCCGCCTGGGGCCGGACGCGAGGCCGAGATAGAACGTCGGCAGAAATTAAACGGTGGCTTGGCGATCCCGCGCTGGGTTGATCGCACGTTGCATCGTGCGTGGCAAGGCTTGCATGCACTCGCCGAGTGGGGTTATAAGTTTCCCAACGATGATTCGGGCAAACCCTACCTCACCAATCTGCGCGGTCCCGACTATATGGCTTTCATGCGGCGACGCGTGTTGCGTGCCGGAGTTGCTATTCTCGACCACCACCCCGCGTTGGAATTGCTGAGCGAGTCGGGGGTTATCGCCGGGGCCGCTGGCGTGGACCGCCAGCATAACCGGCCGTGGCGCGTGCGGGCAGGCGCGGTGGTGCTTGCCAGCGGGGGGTGCGCCTTCGGTGAGCGCATGCTCGGCGCGACCGGGCTCACCGGTGACGGCTATTTGATGGCGGCGGAAGCGGGCGCGACCCTCTCGGGCATGGAATTTTCCGCGCAATACGCGTGCACCCCGAAAAATACTTCCCTGAGCAAGGGCGTACCCTTTGCATGGGCCAGCTATTACCGTGAGGATGGCACGCGGGTCGACACTGCCAACCAGGAGCGCTTTGCGCCGGTGGCTAAGGCGCTGCTGGAAGGACCGGTGTGGGGACGTTTCGACAAAGGCACACCAGAGTTGAACGGTTGGCTGCGGCAAGGCCAGCCGAATTGTTTTCTGCCCCACGACCGCGCCGGCATTGATCCGTTTACGCAAAAGTTTGAGGTGATGTTGCGCTGTGAAGGTACCGTGCGCGGTGTCGGTGGAATCAAACTGGTGGCGGACGACTGTTCGACCGGCGTGCCGGGCCTGTATGCGGCCGGCGATGCAGCGAGCCGCGAGCGCGTGACTGGCGCGATCACCGGCGGTGGCGGGCCGAATTCGTCTTGGGCCATCGCCTCTGGCAATTGGGCGGGCACAGCCGCGGCCCGCTATGCCGCGCGCGAAGGCGGCAATATGGCCGAGCGTAACGTCGTCGCGATGGGACGTGCGGGGCTGCGTCCGGCCAAAATTGCGCGCCCTGACGTGCGTGCCGCCGAGGCAGTTCAAACCGTACGCGACGAGTTCCTGCCGATCGATCACAATTTTTATCGCAACGAAACCACCTTGCGCAAATCGCTGGAGAAATTCGACCACGCGTGGTGTGATGTGCGCGACCATCTGGCAGGTAGCGGTACGGATGCGGTCAAAACGCGTGAAGCGGCGGCGCTTGTAGCCAGCAGCCGCTGGGCCTTTGCCAGCGGACTGGCGCGTGCTGAAAGCCGCGGCATGCAGCGCCGGGTTGATCTGCCTGCGACAGATCCGCAATTTGTCTGCGCGTTTGAGACAACGGGCCTTGATCACATTGAAGTCAAACGATGCGCCATCGCGGACACGGTGCCAGCTTGATATACTTACCTTATGATTGAAATCGTTTCCGCGTCCCGCTGTATCGAGTGTGATATTTGCGTCAGGGTGTGCCCGGCAAACGTGTTTGACCCGGTGCGCAAGCAGGCGCCCGTCATCGCGCGGCAGGAGGATTGCCAGACGTGTTTCATGTGTGAAATCTATTGCCCGACGGATGCGCTATACGTTGCGCCGTGCGCGGAGGGTCCCACCGGTATCAGCGAAGCAGAGGTCGAGGCCGCAGGGTTTTTCGGTGGTTATTCGCGGGCGCTGGGCTGGAATCGCGGCAAGCCGGGTGGGAGCGAGAATGATCCGACCCAATACATACGTACGTCACCACGATAAGATCTGTTGTGAATTTTAAAAAATTAATTGAAACAAATACTTACGTAGATAAATTTTCCTTAATCCTAACCGGAGGCTTTCTAAGATGATGTGGCTCAAAACCGTAAGCGACAACGAGGCGCAGGGCTATGCCAAGGAGGTGTTCGACCAATACCGCAGCCGCAATGGCTCAGTGCCGAACTTGCACAGAGTGCTGGCTAATCGTCCTGAAATACTCAAGGGCAGGGAGACCCTGCGCAACGGGACCACAGGGGGCGCTACAACGCTGGGCAGGCACCGCGAAGAACTGCTAAATTTCTTTGGTGCGACGGCGGGTGGCTGCACCGGTTGAGTGATGAATCACGGAGCGTTGCTCCGTCAAATTTCCGGCCTGGAAAAGCAGGACGTGGTGCAGATCGGCAAGGATTACAAGGGGTCCGTGCTCAACGAGCAGGACAAGGTCATGCTGGCGTTTGCCGAAAAGATCAATGATGCACCGCATCTGTTGTGCCGTACGGACATCGAGCAGTTGCGGCAGGTCGGTTTCAATGATGAAAATATTCTCGACATTATTGCTTCGGTGGCGTACCGCAACTTCAGCAATCGATTGAACATAGCGATTGGCTTGGACGATCCGGACAATCTGTCGAAACTCGATCCTGATTTCAAGGCGATGCTTGACGCCAAAGTGCTGTAATAAGCCTGATGGCGTGATGGGTAGCGGACCCGGCCAAGGATAAGTCACCGGGTCGCGCCCCATCTTGAAGGAGTCTGGTGGCGCCTGTTGGCAATAGCAGCTGTTGAAGTGAACGCTTAACGGCAAACACGCCTTATTGGCCTGGTGCTACGCGGGCGTGCCCCGCTGAGCAGCCTCAATCCACCGGGATTTTCGCTTCGGTAATGACGCGTTTCCAGGTGTCAGCTTCTTTTCGAATAAACTGGGACAAGCCCTCAGGCGAACTAAACGTGACATGAAAGCTGGCGTCGGCCAGTCGCTGGACAACCTCCGGCATGGCCAGCACCCTGCCGACATCACCGTTGACCTTGCTGATAATGGCCTTGGGTGTGTTTTTCGGCATCATCAAACCGTACCAGGCTAATGCTTCGTATCCTGGAATGGTATCAGCGATCGCTGGTACATCTGGAAGTTCGCCAATTCGCTTGGCGCTGGTCACCGCGATCGGACGCAGGCGATTGGCTTTCAGATGCGGAGCTACAACGGGCGTCAGAGCCATCATGACTTGTACGCGTCCCGCAACCAGATCGATGACGGCTGGCGGCGTCCCCTTATACGAGATGTGCACCATGTCGGTTTTTGTCATGAGCTTGAATAGCTCCGTGGCAAGATGCGGGCCCGTCAAACTGCCGCCTGTGCCATAGTTGATCTGGGCCGGCCTTGATTTCGCTACCGTGATGAGTTCCTGTACAGATTTCACCGGCAGGCTTGGATGTACCGACAGTACGTTCGGCACTGCTGCGAGTTGCGCCACCGCCTCCAGATCGCTGTAGGAGTCATAGGGCATTTTCTTGCCCATCGCAATCAAATTGGCAAAAGTACTTGATATCAGGAGCATGGTGTATCCGTCTGGAGGTGCCTTCGCCACTGCGGTATTGGCAATCACGCCACTGGCCCCCGGCCGATTGTCGATCACGACAGATTGCCCCCATATTTCGCCGAGCTTCATCCCGATAGCTCTGGTAAGAATGTCGCTGGTTCCACCCGCAGGAAACCCCAGAATCCAACGCACCAATTGCGACGGATAGGTTTGCGAAAGCGACTGTGTGGCATGCAATACCAGCAACCCATTCACTGTCACGATTAGTAAGTGCTTTCCGGATATTCTCAATTTTTCTCCAGTCGTGAAACTAATGAGCCAGACAGCGCGGATACTCGGTGCTCACGAACTGCCGATCCCTTATGTGCGGCCGCATCTAGTGTAACGTACCGATTCCATGGGATGTTTCGTCCCGGGCACATGCGGAATCGCCTCGTTTCGTCAGTGTCTATTACGCGCACGTTCGCTCTGAAGCACAATGCCGGAATTGTACTCCGCAATAATGCGCGCCATACGAATCAGAGAAGTTGGCGGCTGCGGAAT